>JAUWHT010000055.1 GCA_030605745.1 Pirellulales bacterium
CCGGTTCGCCAATTCCGGATTTTTGATCTTGACCAGCAGTTTACGGATGACTATATTTCGTTGTGCTAGCAGTGATTGCTGACACGCCGGTACTGCGTGACCGGTCCAAAAAACCGCAAACCTCGCCCGTGCTGAGTATACATGCCGACCCAGGCTTGGGTGCCGGGCACCTTTCGCCAGGTCTGCTTGTCGGGGAAGTAACCGATCTGGTTCGCATCGCCAACGGCCGCTATTACGCCGGGCGAATTGCCGGCCGGTCCGGTCCGGCATTGTCGCCGGCCGAACGCGGCGGACTCGAATGCGTACCGCAGCCCGGCCGCGGCCAGGTCGTCGAGCGTCAGGCGATCGGTTTGTTGCGGGAGGTAGTAGAGGAAGGACATAGTGGATAGTGATTAGTGGTTAGTGGATAGTGGAGGAAGTAGTGAATAGTCCCGGCATACCGGGAGTGGTCAGTTATCAGAACTCTCCACTCTCCACTCTCCACTACTCCGGGGCGGTCGGCGATTTCGTCCATCAGGGTGCGCAGTGCCGGGCCGCAGTCTGGGACGTTTTCGAGCGCGGCTATTGCCATGCGGTCGTCGTCGCCGATCGCAGCCAGTGCGACTTCGGCTTGGCGGCGGCCGTAGCCCAGGCAGCGTCGCAACACATTGGCGGCGGCGGTAGTGGTGTTGTCTTCGGTCATGTCTGTTTCTCCTGAGGGATTGGGGGCTCGGGGCTCGGGATTCGGGACTCGGGATTATTGAATGCAACCCTTCCAGTCCCGAGCCCCGAGCCCCGAGTCCCTGTTTTGAGTTATCACGCGACGACCAACGGCGCATTTGTGCCGTCGTATTTCGGCTCGCAAACGATTGTGGCCTGGGCCGAATCGCTGCCGGACCCGTCGATCGGCGAATCGAAGTACGCCAGGCCGCCGGTCGCGGTGATTGTCAGGTGTCCGCTCTCGGCGAACGTGCCGCCATCAGCCCGTTTGCGGAACTGGATCGAGGCGGCCCCGCTGGCCCCGAGCAGTGCCAAACTATCGGCCGACAGGTCGGTTACGGTCACGGTAATTTTCGGCCGGACCTCGCGGATAGTCGCTTCCGTGTCCCAAACGTCGCTGTCGGCGCCTTCACTCTCGACGGTCAGCCCGAAGTCGATCGAGACGTTGCGGACCTGCGCCAGGGTCTTGCCGCCGACACTGACCGCTCCGAGCGAGTACCGTGCAACCGTGCCGGAGAAGGCGACAAGCGCCTGAGCGACGGCAATCACGATCGGATCATTCTCGCCGTCGTAGGTGACGATTGCCTCGTAAGACAACTGGGCGTTGCCCTGGTGGTCGCAAGAGAGTGTGCGTGGGACCAGGATACCGTGTTGCAGTGTGTACTTGCGGTGCACCGAACCAGATGCGAACGTTCCGCCGGCTGCCCGTTTCTGGGCGAACAGGAGCACGTCGGTTCCGTCGATGTTCATTCCCATCGTTCCGCAGGCCGATAGCGCGGCGGCAACTTCGAGGGTGGTGAATTGGGCTTGCGGCTTTTGGGCCGTGATCGACTGGAACCGCGGCGCGACTTCGCCGCTGGAGATCTCCCCCTGCACTTCGGTGCCCGTGTTAAGTGCCTGCTGGGTAATCCCGTGCAGCAATGTGCCGCCGATATCGACGGCGTAGATGGTGTAGGTGGCGGTAACGGCCATGGTAGTTCTCCAGTGGTCAGGGGAGAGTGGATAGTGGATAGTGGATAGTGGTCAGAAAACTCTCCACTCTCCACTCTCCACTCTCCACTTTGTCTAGCCTATTCGTTCTGTAGTGGTACCTTGCACTCGGCGGAGTCGGTAATCCATGTACTTTTCATGGACTTGGATCAGTTTTTTGATTTCTGCCGGCGAGACGCGCGTCAACTCGTCGGCCATGTTGATTTTGCTCTTGGGGTGCCGCAAGTTGGCCTTCTGCGCCCGACTTAGTGCAACCCGGACACCCTTGCTGGTAGCGGAAATTCTGGCCTGTCTGGCCATGCTGCGCAATTCGCCGCTGTAAACCAGCGGCAGGCGATGGTGCTTTTTGCGATGCTTTTGACCGGTGTAACTGGCCCAAAACCCTTTCGGGTGCGGATTGCCTGACTGGCCCTTCCGCGGTGCGTAGTTGTATTCTCTAGCCCCTGCGCGGGTAAAATGCTTCGGCCGCAAGTGCTTGTGCCAGTACTTGCCGACCGCTTCCCAGGCGTCCTTTTTGATCCGGTTGAACGTCCGCTTTCGCAGGTTCACCGATCCGGGCACGGCGCCTTCGTATCTCACTTTGAAATAGAGGAGCATTAGTGGATAGTGGATAGTGGATAGTGGATAGTGAAGAGTAGTCGGTGGTCAGAACTATCCACTCTCCACTCTCCACTTTCTTAGCTGCTCCATTGGATGCCGATCTCCACTCCCTGCCAGACGCCCTCAGTAGGCGCGCTGTTCGGGTGTGCCCAATACGGGCCGTTGTCGAGTGTGATTTGGTTGAAGGCCAGGTAGCCGGGCTGGCCGGCCAGCTCGCACAGGTCGTCGAGGATCTGGCCGATTGCGTTCTTGAATTGCAGGTTGGCGTCTGAGGAGGGTTCGTCGCCGCACGATTCGGGCGCATCCTGGTACAGCCGTAGCTTGAGTTGACCGGACGAAGCGAACGAAAAATCTCCGCCGGCCGCGTCGAGCGTTCGGGAAAAGCCGTTTTCCTCGCCGGTGTAAACCACCGCATACGGCCGGTAGGCCTGCAACTCGGCCAGCGTGAACACGTCGGCATGATTGGCCGGTGCCGGCAGGCCCTCGTGGTGGATTCGCTCTAGGGCCTCGGCCTGGTCGGCCGCCCCGGCCCAGGTGCGAAACGCATCGCAATCGGCCAGCATGGTCCGCAGGTGTTCCTGGGCCAGACTAATCGAGCCGGCGGGCGCCGTCATGGCGTTATCTCCAGTCGATGCACACGGGACTCACAACGGCTGAGCCCGTCCTCGACGTGCTTCACCCGTGCGGTAAGCTGCCCGGCCCAGTAAAACATCGTACCGGTCTGCAACAGCAGCCCGGCCACGACCGTCGCGGCCACACCCCACAAGTGCCTTTTGATGCCGTTGGTTTCGGATGCAGTCATGGTGTTACAGCTTTCAGCTTTCAGCTTTCAGCTTTCAGCTTTCAAGGTGGCAATGAATTGCCACCCCCTCGCTCTCCACTATCCACTCTCCACTACTCTCTCTCCACTCTCCACTAACTCCTCCGGTACCCCGGCCGGCTGTGCTCGGCGGAGCCGCGGCGGACCAGCCGGACGCAAGCGAAATTCTCGCTCACAGCTTCGATCGATTCGACGGAGTACTCGACCGGGCCGCGTCCTTCGTCAGTCGTGAACGTCCCGCCCATCGATGGCGGCTCGAGCCAGAACGGCAGCCCCGCTTGGCGCGGGATCTTCGCCTCGCGGACCCTGCGGATCGTGCGACCTTCTTCAGCCGGGTCCTCCTCAGTCCGCTCGGCGCCGAGGATCGCGCGGAAATGTCCGCCCGGCTGGCCGTCCGGCCGGGTATAGTCGATCCCACCGTCCAGCCCGCCGTGTCCGAGCTGCTCGATCAACAGCGGCACACCGACCGCGGCGTATAAATCACCGAACCGGGACATGGTTAGGGGCCAGTGGAGAGTGGTCAGTGGAGAGTGGTCAGAAAACTCTCCACTCTCCACTCTCCACTTCTTCCTTAAATGGTAGTGACGTTCGTGAACAGGTGAGCTGCCTCGACGTACAGGACCAACTCGTCGACGTCGTGGCGGACGCGAATGATGTCGCTGCGGGCCGTTTCGTCGCGGTAACTTTCGATCGTGCCGCCGACTTGCGAGCCGTCCTCGCTCCAGTGGAACGTTCGTCCGACGCACGGCTCCCGCACATCGTTGGTACGGGCGACCTGCGCCAGCATGGCGTACTCGTCCGACCACAGCGGCGCCAGGCTGACCGATTGGCCTTCATTGGCCGTGTTCTTGGCCGAGCCGGCGACGATGATCTCGTCGAGATCGAAGGCCTGGGCCAGTGCGGCGGCGGTGATGGCGCCCGCGCGGACGTCCATGAACCCCTGGTACTTCACGCGGTCGATGATCTGATCGCAGTTCCGCAGGTTGCGGAACACTTTGCGGTTGATAATCAGCGCGTTCGGCCAGAGCCCACTGGCGGCCCAGATGGCCTTGGCGGCCGTGTCAACGTCGGTCAACGGCACGGCGTTGGTGGCATCGTCCCATTCGTGGGTGATGTCGGTCTTGTGCGAGGCCCAGGTGGTCGCATTGAACAGCAGCGCGGCGGCCCGAATCTCGGCGTTCCGCAGCACCGCATCGTAGGCCCGCGCGGCGGACACCTGCTCGGCGTCGAAGTACTCGGCGTACATCTTCGCTTCGCGGTCGTCGACCGGCTCCTCGGTGCCGTGCTCTTCGCAGTCGAAGCTGGCCGAGGTGAACGTGAAGTTCCCGCGGCTGTAGCCGCTGCCGGGTGCACGCTTGGTGTCCCGGGTTTGCAGAAGCTGCTCGATCGGGATTTTGCCGAACTTGCCCGATTGTTTGGCGACTTCGAGCACGGGGAGCACTCGCCCGGCGATGAACCCGCGGCGATCTTGCTCCAGGTCAAACTCGGTGAAGCTGCCGGCCAGGTCGGGCCGCAGTGTTGCGAGGGAAGTGGAAGGACTTGGCATGTTAGTGCCTCCTGTGGTTAGTGGTCAGTGGATAGTGGTCAGTGGATAGTGGTTAGTGGTCAGTGAATAGTGGTTAGTGGATAGTGGTTAGTTGATAGTGGTCAGAAAACTCTCCACTCTCCACTACTCTCTCTCCACTTTCCACTACTCTCTCTCCACTAAGCGGCCGGAATGGCCGTGTCTCCGTGTGAGTTGCGCAGGACCTCGATGACGTCGCCGTCGGCGGTGGCCGCTTCCAGAGCGGTGCCGACGAGGAACGAAGTCTCGGCGGCAGTGTCCTGCACTTTGCCGTCGGCCTCGGTATAGACTGCGGCGCCGACTGCAAGGGCCTCGACGGCCAGCATTTTGCAGGTGCCCTGCGCGGTCCGCAGGCGAACTGCGATCACGTCGCCGTCGGCGAACGCCTCCTGCTCAGCAGTGCCGAGTTCCTTGTCGGCCAGGCCGGCCACGGCCAGCTTGCCGGCGGTGAGTTTCACGCGGGCGTAAAGCGGGATCGCCGCGCCGGCAGTGAACGTTTTGCAGGCAGTTTCAACGTATTGACTCATGTCGTCTCCAAAATAGGGGTTAGGGATTGGGGATTGGGGATTAGAACTATCCACTATCCACTATCCACTTACTTCTCGTTGTGTGCGGCCAGGTAGGCCTCGTGCAGGTCGGGATCGGCCTTGACCACGGCGGAGATCGCACGCGGCTTGGGCATCCCGGCCTTGACTTTCTCGGCGACCGCCTGGTCGAAGGCCGCAATCGGATCGGCAGCGGTAGCCTTGTTGGCGTCGGAGCCGCCGCCCAAGGCGTCGACACCCGGCTTGGCGGCCTGGGCCTTGGCCTCTTCGAGCTGCTTCTTGCTGGCCTCGATTCGGCTGTTTTGCTCGTCGATCCATGCCGCGCGGGCCTGGTCGACGGTGGCTTCCTTTTCGAGCTGGCCGCAAAGGAAGTCGTTGTCGGCCTTCGGGCACGCCTCGCGCAACTGTTTGAGCGTGGTGGCCTGCGGCTGGTTTTCGGCAGTGACGGTTTGCGTAGTTTTTTCGGACATGCTTTGGTTCCTCGTGGTGGTGGTAGTGTTGCGTTTAGAGTTTAACTGCACGTGCAGTTGTTCGAGGGTTTGGTCAAACGATTGGATGCCGTCGATCAGGTTGAGGCTTTTGGCCTCGCCGGCGACCATGATCCGGCCGTCGGCAATGGCACGGACGGCCTGTTCGGTCATGCCGCGACCGCGGACGATCGCGGCCACAAAATCGGCGAAGTATTGATCCACGATCGACTGAAAGTAAGCCCGCTGTCGATCGGTGATTTCGGTCCCCATGGCTGCGGCTGACTTGAATTCGCCCGTGTCGATCGGCACGGCCTCGATTCCCTCATTGGCGAACAATCGCGACCAGTCATAAAACAGCAATCTGGTGCCGATCGACCCGATCAAATCCATCCGCCCGGCGAAGATTTTCTCGGCTTGGCTGGCAATGTAGTAAGCGGCCGAGGCGCTCATGCCGTCGATCTGTGCGTACACCGGTTTGCTCTGCCGGGCCGCGAACACCGCGTCGCCAAGCTCGGCCAGCCCCTCGACCGAACCGCCGGGCGAATCGATCCGCAGCAGAATGGCGCGGACGTCCTGGTCGGCCGCGGCCATCTCGACCGCCTGGCGAATCAATTGAGTTGAAGAGGCGTTAAAATAGACCTGGTACAAGCTGGGCCGCTTGGTCAGCACGCCGAGCACGTCGATTATGGCCACGCCATTGTTCGTGTTCAGCGGCGATGAGAGTTCAAGCCCACGTGGCGGACGGAGCGATTCGAGATTTAGCGACTTGGTTGCCTCGATGATTCGGCCCATTGCCAGCGGCTCGATGGCCCACACGGTATCGAGCGGGAACGGAACGTTTTGTGCTTGGATCGCGTTTTCAAGCTGCGGCATCTTGGTTCTCTTTCATTGAGGAACCACTGATGAACTTGGCGCGGCCTTCGGCCGCAACCAAAGTGGATAGTGGATAGTGGTCAGTGGATAGTGGTCAGTGGATAGTGGTCAGTTGTCAGTGTCATTTTATTTGTTACGCTGCTTGAGAGCAGAAAGGGGCGTGGACGGCTTTT
>JAUWHT010000129.1 GCA_030605745.1 Pirellulales bacterium
GGCGGTCCCTACCGCGACACTATTTTTCCCGGTTGCACGAGCGTCCTTCGAATTCGCGCCGCAAAATAGTTCTGACCCCTTTTTTACTCGGGAACGCCGCGAGTTGCACTGTTGAAAAATCGTAAATGCTCAGAACTTTGCACCCAGAAACGGAAGAGCCGGGTTATTTAATGCAACCCTCCAGTCCCGAATCCCGAGCCCCGAGTCCCTATTTTCCAAGCATATCACGTTTTCCCAAATGCTAGCGTTTACAGTTTGAGTAAAGACTACTCCACCTCGATGGCGCGGAGCTTGTAGATTAGTGCGCGGCGGCTGATGCCGAGCTTCTTGGCGGTGTGGGTGCGGTTGCCGTTGCATTCCTCTAGGGTGGCCAGGATCGTTGCACGCTCGACCTGCGACAAGCGTCCGGCGTCCGGATCGGCCGGGGTGGCATCGGATGCGGCCGCGGCGATCTTTGGCGGCAGGTGTTCCGGCAGGATCACGTCGCCGCGGCACAACAGGCAGGCACGCTGGATGGCGTTGCGAAGCTCGCGGACGTTGCCCGACCACTGGTGAGTCAGCAAGTATTGCATCGCTTGGGGCGACAGCCGGACGGGGGTGCCGGCAAACTCGGTGGCGAACTGCCGGGCAAGCGGTAAGATGTCTTCACGATGCTCGCGCAACGGGGGCACGATCAACTCGACGACGTTGATCCGGTAATAGAGGTCGTCGCGGAATTTTCCCTCGCCGACCGCCGCTTCCAGGTCGCGGTTGGTTGCCGCCACCAGCCGAGTGTCCACCTGCACCGGCGCGTCGCTTCCGACCGGCGTGATCTGTCCCGATTCCAATGCCCGCAGCAACTTCGGCTGCAAGTGCATCGGCAGTTCACCGATTTCGTCGAGCAACAGTGTGCCGCCGTGTGCCGCTCGGAAGAGACCTTGCCGGTCGGTCTTAGCGTCGGTGAAGGCGCCCTTGGTGTGTCCGAACAGCTCGCTTTCGATGAGTGATTCGGGCAGGCCGGCACAGTTGGCGGCCACCATCGGGCCGTCGGCACGAGGGCTCCACTGGTGTATCAGCCGGGCGACGAGTTCCTTGCCCGTGCCGCTTTCGCCCATGATCAGCACCGGCGCGTTCGAGGGCGCCACGATCGCCGCCGTTTGCAGCAGGTGTCGCATGGCCGGGCTTTGGCAGACTAACTCGGGCGGCAGTTCGGGTGTTGCCCGCTCGCCCGGTTCCGGTCTCTCGGCGGCCGGTCCGATGGCGTCGGAAATGGCCGCTTCCAGTTCGTCCAGGTCGACCGGCTTCGCCAGGTAGTCGTCGGCCCCGCCCTTCATCGCGGCCACTGCCTGGCGAAGATCGGCATGGGCGGTGATTAGCAACACGGGCAGATCGCCGGCGATCTTGCGGATCTCGCTGAGCGCCTCGATCCCGCTGATGCCGGGCAGCCGGACGTCGAGCAGGACCATGTCGGGCGCACTGCGGCGGATTGCTTCCAGCGCATCTTCGGCCGAGGGGGCTTCTTCCGCGGCAAACCCGAGCGACTGGACAAAACCGCCGAGCAACTCTCGCTGCGAGGCCTCGTCGTCGACCACCAGAATTGTGCGTTGCCTCTCAGCCATGAATTCGATCCAACCAGAAGATGGAGCCTCCGCCGTCGCGCGGCGTGTAGCCGGATTGCCAGCCGTGGGCGGTTGCTATGCGTCGGACGATGGCCAGCCCCAAGCCCGTCCCGTTCGGCCTGGTAGTAAAATAGGGTGTAAACAGCAGATCGGCCACCTCTGCTGGTACTCCCGGGCCGCGGTCGGCCACTTCGATCCGCCTGCTCCCATCTTGTCTGCTCCCATCTTGTCTGCGGCGCACGGCGATTTCAACCGTCCCCCCTTTCGCAGCGAACTGCACGGCGTTCTGGACCAGGTTGAACAGCGCTTGGCGGAGCATCTCGCGATCGGCCCGGACGGTCTCGCCCGGCGTCAGCGCCATGCGCTGCAAGGTTATTTCTTTGGCGTCCAGGTCGGGCTCGAGCAGCACGGCCAGTTCGTCGGCCATTTTGGCCAGGTCAACTGCTTCGAGCTTCGGCTCACACGGCCTGGCAAAGGCAAGAAACTGGTTGAGCCGCGCGGTCACCCGGTCGCACTCCTCGACCACTGCATGCGCGTGTTGCTGCTGCTCGGGTGAGTCCAGGCCGGACTGGGCCAATCGCTGGGTCCAGCCGCGGATCAGCCCTAGTGGGTTACGGGTTTCATGGGCCAATCCGGCGGCGGCCTGGCCCAATTCGCGAAAATGGCGGGCTTCGGTTTCCAGCAGTCGGGCACGACCGCGAGCTTCCGCCAGCCGGACCGTGGCTCGCCATGCCAGCGCCACGCACAGCAGCACCAGACCGCCCGCGGCAACTACCGAGCTGCGCAACCAGGCCGCCCGGCAACAGTGTTCGTCGGCTTGCGACCGGTCCAGCAGCAAAGTGGCGACGAACCGCCCTCCGACCGAGAATGGACTTTCGGCGTCCGCAGCCGCATCAAGACGCCATCGCTGTGCGCGTCCCCAACCTCGTCCGCCGCCGGGGCCGGCAGTTCCACCCCAAGGCGGCCCGCCCTGGCTGGACGATAACTCGAACCGT
>JAUWHT010000122.1 GCA_030605745.1 Pirellulales bacterium
GGCGTACATCCAGTATCCGGCTCATGTCAGCGACCTGCAGCGAGAGGACTGGGCCGAACAACGAGAAAATGTTCTAACATCAGTATTAGACCGCTATAAACCCAAGAAATCCTTGCCAACATCGTGAGGCACTACCGAATAATGGGTTCAGGGCAACTCTTCTTGGGGAGGTCTCGAGAACCCTGAAAACCTGCACTTTGGGGGAGGTGAACGAATGAGCAACGTAATCCGCCGCGAGTTTATCAAGCAGTCGTTGGGCGTGGCAGTTGGTGTGTGCACCGGATTTGGAGGCTTACATGCGTTGGCGGCTGCTGTCGAGAAGGACAAAAAGCCTGGTCGCAAGTTCCGCTATCTTGGCTGGATGGTCGGGCTTTCGTATCAGACGCCCAGGCCCGAGGGAAAACACCCGGAAGAGATGCGCCGGCTTGTTCGCGAGATGCGCGACAATGGTATGAACCTTCTGAGCCTTATGCTCATAAGTTATTCCCACTACGACAACCACGACGGCTTCTGCTGGCCAACTCGACGCAAGAGCCTTCGGTGCTACCGAGACGAACATTCGCTTAACGCCAACGAGAAAACCGAGTTCCTTGGCGAGATCATCGAGGAAGCTAAACAGGCCGGCATGCACGTTCAACTCATGACGAACTGGGGACTATGGAATCCGCGGCGGATTGTCAAGGGATATCCGAAAGCCGCTGTGCAGCAGCGGGCCGACGGCCGCCGTACCGGTTGGCTACACTGCCCTGACAACCCCGACGTGTACCGCTGCGGCCAGGATGTGATGCTCGATGCCCTGGAGCAATACGCTGAACGTGGTGTGGACAGCTATGCCATCGAGTTCCCGGGATACGGCGAGTGTTTCTGCTCGTTCACGCGCGAGGCCTTTGCACGCGAGACAGGCGAGACACTAACCCCACAGTGGACACAGGCCAATCCAGCAGCCTTCGAGCGCTGGAAGCAGAAGCACATCGGCGGGATACTGAAGCGGCTGGTCGACGAGGTCCATGCCGAATTTCCAAGCGTCGAGATATGGCTACACACTGCCTGTGCCCCAGGGCGCGGCCACTCGCCCGAGTTCATTCAAAAGGCGGGCATCCCGACCGTGATACCCTACATGATGCACACGGCGGGCGATTTCTCGGACATCCCCAGAAACCTTCGTGCGGTGGATCCGCTGCCGGCGGTCGGACACGTGTGCGTTCGCTCTAAGCCGTTTAAGAACTACGCCATCCCGCCGAAGAACCCGGAGATGATCCGGAAATTTTTCGACGCCATCGAACAGACTACGGCGGACAACCTGGCCGGGCTGATGTTCTTCAACGAATCGTGCGTCAGCAAAGAAAATCGCAAAGCGGTCTACGAAGGCATCCAGCGTTTACTCTGATGGTTTCAACGGGCTGCCATGCCGCAAGTGGCTATTTCCCGCAAGCAGCTATTTGATAAGCCGGGCGCCAAGCCAATTAGCATAGTCAAGCTCGTCGGCACGGTCTGCGAAGTCGACGACTAAGTCTAGCTGTTTGCTGCCTTCAATGTCGAGAGAGATCGGCATCGGTGCGTCGCCGCCGCGGATGATTTTACTTTGGTAACGCTCGCGGCCGTCGACCAGCAGGCGGAACCGCACGTTGCCGCGGCCGGACGTCGAGTCGTCTATGCCCAACTCGGCCTGGAAACGCTTCTGCGGCTGATCCAGCTTGTACGTCAGCCGTGCGGAACTGTGCACGCCCAATCCCTTCAGATACAGCCGGCCGCAGCAGCGGAGCCGGTCGCCGGTTACGTTGCGGTCGGTCCGGTAGGGCCAATGCAGGTTCAGGTACGGCACGTGGCGATACTCGGCCGGCTTCAGGTCGGACAGGTACGTCGCCCGGCCGCCGAGCGGCTGGAGCCAGACGAGTTGCTTGGGCGAGGTCTTCCAGGTCTGCCCAGCGGCGGTGGTGATTGCCAGGGACGATTTGTCGAGCAGCAGCCGCGTGACGATCAGCCGGCTGCCGTCAGCCAGTCCGGCCCACGCTCGAAGGCCTTTAGTTGTCGTCTTCCGCTTCAAGGCCGGATTGAACACCAGCGCGGCGACCCGCCTGGTTTCGATTTTCAGCGGCCCGACGTCGGTTTCGATTCGCACAGTATCGTGCTGAATACGGTCGAGCAGGCCGGTGATTTCGTCGCCGTTTTCGAGCAGGAGCCGATCGGACCGACCGGTGGCCATGGCCACCCGATCGGTGAGCAC
>JAUWHT010000236.1 GCA_030605745.1 Pirellulales bacterium
TGGTTGCTCCGATCTTTCCTTGCCATCGCCAGCCTCCTTGCACTGCTAGCACATTTAGGCGCAACAGGAGAGGCAATAGCATAACAACCCCGCTATTTCTTGCCAACATCATGAGGCACTACCCAATTTTCAATTTGCAATACAAGGAGAGTATCATGAAGATATTCCTAGACACAGCGGACGCGGAGACCGTGCGAAAGGCCCAGGCAACCGGTCTTTTGGACGGCGTGACCACCAACCCGACCAAAGTTGCCCAAAGCGGACGTAAATTCAGAGAAGTCGTGGCGGAAATCTGCGGCATAACGCCGGGGCCGGTCAGCGCGGAAGCCATGGGCGAGACAGCCGAGCAACTCATCGCCGAGGCCCAACAGATCGCCGCGATCGCTCCGAATGTGGTCGTAAAGATCCCCATGACCATGGCCGGCCTTACAGCGGTCGGCGTGCTGGAAGGGGAGAAGAACATCCGTGTGAACGTGACGATGGCATTTTCCTCTACCCAGGCATACCTGGCGATGAAGGCCGGCGCGTCCTACGTCAGCATTGTGCTCAGCCGCCTGGATGCCATCGCCAACGAAAGCGACATCCTCATCGAGGACGCCGTCACCGTAAAGCAGAATTTCGGATTCCTGACGGAGATTATTGGCGCTAGCTTGAAGACACAGAACCATGTGTTATCATGTCTTCGCGCCGGGGTGGACGTGGTTACCATACCCGAGGGCCTGTTTTTTCAGATGTTTGAGCATCCGCTTACCGACGCCGCGCTGGCACAGTTCGCCGAAGACTGGGAAAAGGTCCCCAAGTAGAGTTGCCAAAATGCCAAGAACCGTTCTTTCATTTGGTGAGATGCTTTGGGACCTCCTGCCCACGGCCACAACGCTGGGCTGCGGAGATGCGTTCTCAGCCGGTCTTATTCACAGGTATCTGAGGGGCGCACCGCTGGGGGAGTGCTGCCACTCGGGCAATGCCATGGGCGCAATCGTAGCGTCTCAGCAAGGCGGCACAGTCCCCGTTAGCCAGAACGACCTTTCGCAGTTTCTCGCTTCTGACAGAAGGCGGATTGCCGACCCTGCCGTGGAAAGGTTCGCCATTGAATAAAGGAATCGATTCAAATGAAAAAGCTGAAAATGTCCATGGGCATCTGGGGCAACACGAATCTGCCCGACCGGTTCAACGTAACCGGCTTCGGCCGGTTCGTTCCTGTAGTCGACCGGATCAAGGAGGTCGGACAGATCGAGGGCATCGACGGAATCGAGCTGCACCTGCCGACCGAACTCGACGAGTCCAATGCTGATGAAATCGAGAAGGTGATGGGCGACTACAATCTTCAGATCGTCCAGCTTTGTGGGCATACCTGGACGGAAAAGCAGTACAAGCACGGCGCGCTGGCCAATTCGGACAAGAAGGTTCGCGACGCCGCTGTTGTCCGTGTAAACGCCGCGCTGGATATGGCCGCGCGGTTCAACGTCCCCATCAGCGTGCTTTGGCCGGCCACCGACGGCAACGACTTCCCGCTCCAGAGCGATTACCTCGCGCTTTACGACCGCTACGTCCAGAGCGTTCGAGAGATCCTCGATCATCTCCACGCCAACAACTACCGAACGCGGCTCTGCATCGAGCCCAAACCGTTTGAGCCTCGCGGCCACATCATGATGGGCACGACGGCCCAGGCGCTGTGCATCGTAAACGAAGTCAACGACCCGAATTTCGGGATCAATCTCGACATCGGTCACAGCCTTATCGCCGGCGAAAACGTCGAGGACCAACTCTCGCTGATCTGTCGATACGGAAGACTCTACCACACACATTTCAACGACAACGACCAACAGTGCGATCTGGACCTGCCGCCGGGAACGGTGAATTTCATTCGCCTGGTTTCGATCATGTACGTGCTCGACCAGGCCGGCTACGACGGTTGGTTCGGCCTCGACTTGTTCCCCTATCGCGACGAGCCGCGGAAGTTCATCGAGTTGTCCCGGGACAACCTCCGCCTTGCCGGGCGGGTTGTTGAGTTGCTGAACGAAAACGGCGCGAACGATCTGCGGGGCTGCGGCACTTCCGGTCCGGAAATGGCCGTGTTGATTCGCCAGTGCATCAAGGAAGCAGACTAAGTTCAAGTTTTGCACATATTTCAACCGTTTTCGAGGCGGTTGCTCGGCGTTTTTGTTGGTCGGTTCAGCGGGCTGGACTCGCCGTCGACCCCTTGGGGCCGACGCGCGGCGCTCTCAGCCCGCCAAGCTGAGAAAA
>JAUWHT010000004.1 GCA_030605745.1 Pirellulales bacterium
GTGTGGTGAACAAGTACTGTACAAGATGCGCGCACGGCGCGCAGAAGTTACAACGATAGACTCTAACCCAATCAAACAACTACTCTACTTAGCCGTTACACCAACCTGCGGAAAATCGGGCAAGCCCGGCGGCTAAACTAACAGCCCCAACATGAAATCCCTCGGAAGCCATTTGCTGATAGCTGCGCCCGCTTTGCTTGACAGCAACTTCGTCAAGACGGTGGTGCTGCTTCTTCGGCACACCGAGCAGGGGGCGTTGGGGATGGTTGTGAATCGCCCGACCAGCAAGACGGTCAAAGAGCTTTGGAAAGACGTGGGCCAGTCCCCTTGCGGGAGCGAACTGCCCGTCTACCTGGGCGGGCCGGTGGCCGGCCCGCTGATGGCCGTGCATACTTACAAGTCTCTTGCCGAACTGGAGATCCTGCCCGGAGTCTTCTTCGCGGCGCAGAAAAAGAATCTCGACGAACTTGTGATACAAGAAGACCACCTCTTCAAGGTCTTCATCGGTCATGCAGGATGGGGGCCGGGACAACTCGACAATGAGATTCAATCCGGCGCCTGGCTGGCCACGCCCGCAACCGCCGAGTACGTATTCTGCAACACAGTCGACATGTGGAAGGAACTGTTGCAGCGTATCGGAGAATCAACGCTCCAGTCGATGCTCAAGATCAAGCACATTCCTGAAGACCCGTCGGCAAATTGAGCCTCACTGCCGGCGTTTACGGTCCGAGCAATTGCTAGAATCCAAGCAATCATCACAACTGCCACCCGGCAGGCAGCATTTCTCTGCGAACTCTCGCCGGGTAACGGCCCGTGCCAGGCGGGGGACGTAACCTTGCTATGGTTGGCGAACAGTTATGCTTGTCCTCTCACGCAAGACGAACGAGAGCATCATCATAAACGACAATATCGTCGTTGTGGTGGTCGAAATCCGTCGCGACAAGGTGCGACTCGGGATCGAAGCCCCGAAACACGTGCCCGTCCACCGCCGCGAGGTCTATGACGCAATCAAGCGCTCCGAAGTCTCGAGCAACCGAGGGTCAGACCTTAAAAGCGAAGACGCCCGGCAGATCTAGCGAACGAGCGAGGCCGGGATGGTTCGCTAGACCTTTCCCGTACGACTCTCTCATTCGCAACTCCACGCCGGTTTATCCCGGCGCTTTCCCTAACCCCACAAGGCCCATCCAGGCTTTGTCATCACCGCTTGCGTCGTTGGGCGGAGCGGGTATACTGTGGGTTGTTTCTTCTGTGCCGATAGTCCTCTGCTGAGGGGGTAACCCGCATGGCTTGTGTATGTGAAGTGTGTGGAAAGAAATCTGCCGTGGGCAATTCGGTGGCCCATCGGGGCAAGGCCAAGTACCTCGGCGGGGTGGGTACCAAGGTGACCGGTATCGCCCGCCGGCAGTTCAAGCCGAATTTGCAGAAGGTCCACGTCACCACGGCCAACGGGACACACAAGACGATGCGGGTATGTACCCAGTGCATTCGCAGCGGGGCGATTACTAAGAAGATCCACAACATCCCGTTCAAGCTTGCCAAGCCTGGGGGTGGCAATTCATTGCCACTCGAGGTGGTAGGCAGTAGGCAGTAGGCAGTGGAATGATGCGGGTAGCCGCTTGCGGCTTGGCACCGATTGCCTATTGCCCCGCCGAACGCAGTCGGGTGGGCGTTTGGTCCAGAAATCGAATTCTACCCACCAATCCCCAATCCCTAACCCCTCGCCCCTCGCATGGCAATTTCTCGCGAACAGATCGAAAAGGTTTCGCTGCTAGGCCGGTTGCTCCTCTCGGAAGAGGAACTCGATAAGATGACCGGCCAGTTGGGCCGGATTCTTGGGTACGTGGACTTGCTGGCGGAGGTGGATACCGAGCAGGTCGAGCCGATGGCACATGCGCTGGACGTCTCCGACGTGTTCCGTGACGACGAAGTGCGGCCCAGCCTCGATCGTGAGCAGGCGTTGGCCAGTGCGCCTAATCGTGATGATGAGTGTTACCTGGTGCCCGCCGTGCTGGGCGAGTTGTAATGTCCCTGATCGATCAGACTGCCACGGAACTGCTTGCCGCGCTTAGTTCGGGACGGCTCAGTTCGGTCGAGGTAACCGGGGCGTTTCTCGATCAGATCGAGAGTCACGACAGTAAGGTCCGGGCGTTTTTACGTGTTGACGCTGAAGCGGCGCTGGCCAGAGCCGAGCAGATCGACCGGCACCGCAAGAATGGTAAACCGCTCGGCCGGCTGGGCGGACTGCCGGTGGCTGTCAAAGACCTGCTGTGCACTGCCGGCGAGCCGACCACCTGTGCCTCGCGGATCTTGGAGGATTTTCGCTCGCCGTACGACGCCACGGTTATCGCCCGGTTGAAGGCGGCCGATGCGGTGCTGATCGGGCGGACCAACATGGACGAGTTCGCCATGGGCGGGTCGTGCGAGAGTTCGGCCTTCGGGCCCACGCACAACCCGTGGGACCTCGGGCGGATTCCCGGCGGCTCCAGCGGCGGCGCGGCGGCCTGCGTGGCCGCGGGAATGGCGCCCTTGTCGGTCGGCACCGACACGGGCGGCTCGATCCGCTGTCCGGCGGCGCTATGCGGGGTAACCGGCATGAAGCCGACCTACGGCCGGGTGAGCCGCTACGGGCTGGTGGCGTTTGCCAGCAGCCTGGACCAGATCGGCCCGATCGCCCGAACGGCCGAAGACGCGGCACTGTTGCTGGAGGTCCTTGCCGGTCACGATCCGCTGGATTCCACCTCGATCGACCTGCCGGTACCTCGGTACAGTGAGACAATTGGGCAGCCCCTTGAAGGACTGCGCATCGGCCTGGTTCCCGAGCATTTTGGCGAAGGGCTGGATGCGGAGGTCGAGGCGGCGGTTCGCGAGGCGGTTCGGGTATACCGGTCGCTCGGCGCGGCGGTCAGCGAGGTCTCGATGCCGCATAGCAAGTACGCCGTGGCAACCTACTACATAATCGCCCCCTGCGAGGCCTCCAGTAACCTGGCCCGGTACGACGGCGTCCATTACGGCTACCGGACCGACCAAATACAGATGATGGCCGAGTTGGAGGCCCAGCGAAAGGAACTCCAACAGGCCGGCGATGATGCGGCGCTGGAGGAGTTGGACAATGCCTTGATCCGGATGTATCGGCGCAGCCGGGCGGAGGGCTTCGGCCCGGAGGTCAAGCGCCGCATCATGCTGGGCACCTACGCACTAAGCGCCGGGTACTACGAAGCGTATTACAAGAAGGCGCTTAAGGTGCGGCGGCTAATCCGGCAGGATTTCGATCGGGCGTTCGACGGGGTCGACCTGATCCTCGGTCCGGTCTGCCCCACGCCCGCCTACAAGATCGGCGAGAAAGTGGACGATCCGCTGTCGATGTACCTGTTCGACCTGTACACGGTGAGCACCAACCTGGCGGGCATCGGCGGGATCTCGATCCCCTGCGGCATAAGCAGCGACGGCCTGCCGATCGGGCTGCATTTGCAAGCGCCCACGTTCGAAGAAGAACGCCTGCTCCGCGGTGCCCACATGTTCCAAAAAGCCACCGATTGGCACCTAAGTTCAAGTTTTGCACATATTTCAACCGTTTTCGAGGCGGTTGCTCGGCGTTTTTGTTGGTCGGTTCAGCGGGCTGGACTCGCCGTCGACCCCTTGGGGCCGACGCGCGGCGCTCTCAGCCCGCCAAGCTGAGAAAA
>JAUWHT010000079.1 GCA_030605745.1 Pirellulales bacterium
TTTCTCAGCTTGGCGGGCTGAGAGCGCCGCGCGTCGGCCCCAAGGGGTCGACGGCGAGTCCAGCCCGCTGAACCGACCAACAAAAACGCCGAGCAACCGCCTCGAAAACGGTTGAAATATGTGCAAAACTTGAACTTAGCCGTTACACCAACCTGCGGAAAATCGGGCAAGCCCGGCGGCTAAACGGCTACTCCGCTTTTACCTCCTGTTCAACCTCCTCGATCGACAGCCGGACCTGGGGGATATGCAGATGTGAGTCTAGGGCTTGATCCTCATCGTTGGTTCCGGCGTTGACCTGGTCGACCTCATCTTCGAGTGCCTCCAGCCAGGCGGGCACGTCGAAGCCGGCGCCGGAGAGTTCTTCGGTGAACTCGGCGATTCCCGCTTCAAGGCGCCGAAACGCTTCCGATTCCAGGCCGTCGGACAACTGCTTGATGGCAGGCCGGACCAGGGCCCGAAGCCGATCGATGGCCAACGGCCGGACGAACCGTTCGCCCAGCCGGTCGGCGATGCTCGACAACCTCATGCCGTACTTGCGGTTTAAGCGTGCGAGGCGCTTAAGGTGTTCCTCGGCAATGTCGCCGGTCCGCTGGGCGACGGCCTCGCGCCAGATTTCGGCCGCCTGGTGGTGACCGCAGCGCAGCATCACGTCATGGGTGAGGACAACCGGCCGCAAGTTCCAGGCCACCCGGTCATAGGCAGTCCGAAGCCGCAGGAAATCCAGCAATGTGTAGAGCAGCTCCCCGCGATCTGACTGGGTGGTGGTGCTGTTGTAGTCGATGTATTCGGGATAGTTTTCCACGACGGCCTCCATGGCGACGCTCAGGTGGCGCACCGCGTGGTTGCGCTTCAGCGGCCCGTCCAATTCGGCCAGAAACCGGAACTCCTCCTCCGTGTCGGAGTTTTCCAGAAGCGACTCCAGCCAGGCGTCCACTCCTTGGTGCAGGATTGCTCGCAGGTTTCCCATGCTCATGAACTTCTGCGTAAACAGGTTGCCGCCGTATTGCCGGATGAACCGCTTCAGGTCTCGCCAGCGCCGCTCGCTGTCGATCGTTTCCAGAACCGAGAGCCGGACACCCCGGCTGTGGGCCAGCCAGCACCGCAGCAGTGATTCGGTGGCTTGTTCGAGGCAGCCGATCAGATCCAGGCCGGGGACCCGAGCCGTTGAGTCCGGCTCGCCGATGTGCCAATCTTCCGAAGAGACGACCAGACATCGGACGACGGCCTTGCAGCCGATCTGAAACATCTGATCGAACTCGGTGATCGCTCCCTGGCCGACCGGATGGTCACGCTCCATGTCCTCGATGGTCTCCAGCAGCCATCTGGTTTCGCGCAGCAGGCCCAACCGCGGCAGGTAAGCCAGCAAGCGCCGGAGCGTGTACTGGATGCTCCGCGAGGCGACGATGCGCCGTGGATTTCCTCCGCGGGCCAGGTCGACGTACAGCAGTGGCTGCCGACGCAGCGCGTCGAGCAACTCGCGCCAGTTGTTGCGGACACCAGCTACGTCGCCGCGGAGCACGCCGCGGAGCACCCGTTCGACCGGTTCCTCCCAATCGTCCAGATCAGTCGACGCGTCGTGGCGATGCATGGCCACGCGGATCATGCGTGCCGCATCGGCCGTCTCCACGCAGGTGGTGATGACCTGCTCGGTGAGCATTTCCTTGATACCACGCCGGCGGTCGTATTCGACCAGCGACTCGTGTGTGCCCCGTGGCGGGGGGATCCGATAGCGGTGGAGCGCGGCGAGCAGTTCCAACAGGTGCCGGCGGTTGGTCATGGCCCGGTCCAGCCAACCGGCCAGCACGTCGTCGCGGTCCGAGCCGGCGCGTTGTTGTTCTCCCCTGCCAGGTGGCTCGCCGGGTGCCGAGGCCACCGCCGAGAGCTTCCACAACCGGGCCAGCACGGTCAAGAAGGCCAGCCGGTTGACAATCTGCTGGGCCTCGGCGACCAACTCGAAGTCAGTCGCATTTTCACCCCCTTCGAGCATTTCCCCCTCGAAGCCGTCGTCAGTGCTGTCGCGGTAGGTCACACCTTCGTAGGCCGCACTGAACAGGTCATCCGCCTGATCCTCTTCCATCTCTGCGCCGTCCGGGGTTTGGTCGGCCAGCTCGAATCGCGGCACTTCCCCATACTCCCCGGCGTTGGCCTCCAGGTAATCGAGGAACTTTCGCGCAAGCGGCCAGCACTGGCCTGGCGGGACGCAGCGCGTGACCGGTTGCTCGCCCGCCGGCTGCTGCGGTTGCCACAGGTCCTCCATCCATCGGAGCACCAGGTCGTGGAACGCAAAGCTTTCCTCGACCAGGGGGACCTGCTCGGCCCGGCTGAGCCACTGGACCAGCAGTGCCATGGCGGCGACCAGGTCGCGCTGGTCGATCAACGCTTCGACCACCAGGGCGTAGGCCTTGGGCGAGCGGAACTGCTCGACGTGCCCGCGCCAGAAGCCCACGTCGCCGGCGGCCGCGCCTGCTTCGCGCCTCGCCCGAAGCGCCGCCGCCACGTGGTCGGCCGACTCGCGCGTCTCGCGCCCGGAGATGCCTTCCACCGCGCCGACTTCGAGGCTGGCGAACTTGTCCCACCACTGGGCGAGCTTGCCAAGGCCGGCCGAGAGCGTCTGCTGCAGTTTGGTGTTTCCTGCCGAGGCGGCTTCCTTCTGAATCTGCACGTACAGGTCGAATATCTCGCCGACCAGATCGATCAGCTCGTCGGTGCGATGGTCGTGCACGCTGTTTTCCACGGCCGGGAACAGGTTGTACTGTGCGGCGAAGCCCAGGATGTTCCACGGATCGACCAGGGCCCCGCACTCGATCGCCCGGTGCAGCAGGTCTTCGATCTCGGGCAGAATCGCGGCGGCCTGTTCGAGCCGGCCTTGTTCGGCCTCCAGATAGGCCGTCGCCAAGCGGCAATAGATGTCGCACTGCATTCGGGCCGAGGCGACCGGCACCACGCGGACCTGCTGCCGGCCCGCTTCCAGGTAGCCCATCCGTGCAAACAGCAGCGCCAGGTGGACGTGTTGCAATTGCTGGGCCCGTCGCCGGGCCAAGCGCTGGTTGAAATCCTGCCGCGCACCGCCCAGCGGCTGCCGCAGGGTAGTCGCTTCGGCCTGAAGCCGCTCGGCGTGCGGCCCCGACAGCCCGGAAAGCAGTTGCTCGTAAAATGCGTCGCGATATGCCGCGATGTGCCCGACCAGCGTGGCCAGCGTGGTGTCGGAATCGTGGGCCTCCGGACCATCGCCGCTTACGCCCGAACCCATCAGCATCGTACCGGCCAGCACGGCGGCCGCCTCGAACATCGCTTCCTCGTAAGGCAACTTACCGCGGTCTTCCACCCGGGCCAACATCGCCTCCAGCGAAACCTCCTGCAACACGAACCGGCGAGAACGGCCCGAGTTGTCCAGGCAGTTCATGTCCCACTGCCCGAACAGGTAATTGGGACGCTTGTTTACCGGATGGTCGAAATCGTAGGCCCTCGGGTCCAGTGCCAACTCGTCGAGCAGCGCCGGGTCGAAACATGCCTGGAAAAGGAGCGTCGTGTCGGTGGCCTCGAGGATCGCCAGGGCCCGGCGGATCAACTCCCGGTAGCGGCCCACGGCAACGCCTGCGCCGCGGATGAAAAGCGGAACCGGCCGCACACATTCGTGGGCGTAAGGCTGGATCTTCTGCTCGGTTTCGAGCACGGGCACCGGCCGGTGCCCGAGGTAGTCGTTCAGCCGGTCGATGGCCCCGCGGGCGATCCGCTCCGACTGGTCCCACGGCCCGCCCTGCTGCAATACCGCCTCGCAAACCCGGCCGATGAAAAAGGGGCGAAACAACCGCTCGGACGTCTGGTGGAACAACAGATCGCCATGATATCGGCGGTACTCGGGCAGCGTGGTGTCGAATACCAGCGAGAGCACCGCCTCGGCCTGCTCGACCCGGCGAAAGGCGTCGGAGCGACCGTGGAGCTGCTTCAACTCGGCGTGGAACACCGCAGCCAGCGTCCGCCAGGTCGGCTCGGCGTCGCTGGCGCGGTTCTCAATCAGGCCGAACAACCGGTTGACGTTCCCCAAGAATGCAGGATCCGGCGCACCGGAGGAGAAGTTCAGGTACCCGAGGATTTCCTCGGTCATTTTCCGGGCGTCGGCGCCCAGGTCAACTGCGTTCATTCTCATCGAAAGTCCGTTTAGCCGCCGCGTCTACGCGGCGATATTCGGCGTGGACACCGGTGCTAAGGTCGCCCGCGCACAAATAACTTGTACGAATTCCACCAAGAGTGGCACGTCCCTGAGCGCAGCGAAGGGCGTGTTTGGGGCACTTTGCCACGCCCTTCGTTCCTCAGGGCGTGCCACCAATTTGTACAGCTTATTTCTGCGCGGGTCCTAAACCTTACCCCGCCACGCTGGGGGGTGCAAATCCTGACGACTCAATTACGGTTCTTCACGTGCTTTTTGCCGGCTTTCTGATTATGATAGTAGAGAAGGGGCTTGGGAATAGGGGAAAACGCTCGAGGAAATCATCATGCAACGTTTCGTTTTTGCCGCGGCGCTGGTTGCCGTGCTGTGTCCCTGCGGCCGGGCACCGGCTGCACTGCGAAGTGGAATTATCCCGCAAACGACTGCCGCCCGGCACGGGCTGACGCGGCCTTGGTTCACGCAGATTCAATTGGACCGCGGCCGGGCACGCATCGGCCAAATCGTGCTCTTCCAGGGAACGCTCTACGTGCAGACCAATCGGGCAATGCTCCATGCGATCGACGCCGAGACGGGCCAGACGCTCTGGGCAAAGCAGGTCGGCCGGTCGAATCATCCCAGCCTGACCCCCGGGCTCGGCCACGACCTGCTGGCGGTCATCAACGGGTCGCGGCTGTATGTCTGTAACCGCTACAACGGCAATCTGCTCTACGAAGTCCAGGTCGACGGCGTTCCCGGCGCCGGGTCTGCCGTAAGCAAGAAGTGGGCATACGTGCCAATGGTCAATGGACTAGTAATGGCCTACCGGCTGCGGCAGGAATATGTTCCCCCCCTGGCCTGCCAGTCACTGGGCCGAGCCCTGGTCCAACCGTTGGTTACCCGCCAGACCGAGGGCGAAGAATTCGTGGCCTGGCCAACCGACCGCGGCTATTTGAACATTGCTCGGGTGGACCTCCGCGCTGAGGACCGCTTGGCGTTGAAGTACCGGCTGGAGACCGACGCCGGGATAGCCGCCCGGCCGACCTACCAGCCGCCGGATCCCAAGGATGCGGGCGCCTCGGGCGTGATTTTTGCCGCCTCGCGAGACGGCTTCGTGTACGCCATCCAGGAGAAGAATGGGGAATTGTTATGGCGGTTTTCTGCCGGCGAGCCGATCCTCCAGCCGGTCGTGGTTATCGGCAATCGGGTTTACGCAGCCACCCAGCCGGGTGGCATCTGCTGCATCAGTGCCCAGACCGGCGGCGAGGTCTGGTGGGCGCCCAACGTGATACAGTTCATCGCCGCCGGCAAACAGCAAGTTTATGTGGCCGACAAACTCGGGCGAATCCTCGTGCTCAGTGCCGAGACGGGCACCCGGCTCGACACGATCGACGCCACCACCTTGTCAATCAAGCTGACAAACGCGCGAACCGACCGGCTCTACCTGGCCACCGACACCGGACTGATCCAGTGCCTGCACGAGCTGGAACAATCCGAACCGATCCACTACGGCAGGCCACGCAAAAAGACGCCCAAGAAAGAGAGAAAACCAGTCGTCCAGCAACAGGGCCCTCAGCCGCCGGAACCGGCCGAAAAGCCGGGTACCCAGGAAAAACCCGTCGGCGGAGAGCAGGATCCGTTCGGCAGCGGAGACGACGACGAGGATCCGTTCGCATGAAGTCCTTAGGAGCTGTAACACAATAACTCGATCAATTGGGTGGCACGCCCAGAACGAAGTAATGGGCGTGGGGGCCGGAAAAACACGCCTTTCGCTCTGCTCAGGGACGTGCCACTCAGTTGCCGATTCGGTCAAGTTATTCTTTTACAATCTTAGCACAGCTTGTTGAGAAACCAAACGGGGTCCTTGACTCCCGGCAGCGAAATCCTCAAACTGTACTGTTGAGGGGCTTACAGTGAAAGTTTTGCGCATATGTTTAGCCGCCGCCGGTACGGCGGCGTCCCTGGTGTACCGCCGGGGGCTAAACGGGTTTTGGTTGCGGCCGCAGGCCGCCTTATGAAAGGAATCGTCATGGAGTCACCACAAATCAAACATGCACTAATTAGCGTCAGCGACAAGCTGGGGCTTGCCGGATTCGCCCGAGGCCTGACCGCTGCCGGGGTCGAAATCTACAGCACCAGCGGCACTCGAAAGCAACTCGAAAGCGAAGGCATTCCCGTTCGCGACGTCGCCGAGTACACCGGGTTTCCGGAGATGATGGATGGACGGCTGAAGACACTCCATCCGGCAGTCCACGGCGGAATACTCTGCCGACACGATAGTCCCCAGGACCTGAAGTCGCTGGCCGAACACGGCATAGTTACCTTCGAACTGGTGGTGGTCAATCTGTATCCGTTCGAGGCCACAGTGGCCCGGGAGGGCGTCACCGCCGAGGAGGCCATCGAAAAGATCGACATCGGCGGTCCGACGATGGTCCGGGCGGCAGCCAAGAACCATGCCTTTTGCACCATTGCCACCAACACCGAGCAATACTCGGAGATACTCGAACAGATCACTGCGGAGGGTTGCACCACGCTGGAGCTGCGCCGCAAGCTGGCCGGCCAGGCCTTTGCCCACACCGCAAAATACGACCTGGCGATCGCCGACTACTTTGCCGGCCAGACGGCCGAGGGGCCATTCCCCGGTACGATGAATTTCAGTCTCAATCGCAAGGCAGTTTTGCGATACGGCGAGAACCCGCACCAGCAGGCCGCACTCTACGCCGAACCGCACGTCCCCGGGGCAAACGTGGTTGCGGCCAGGCAGCTCCACGGCAAGGAGCTTTCCTACAACAACTTGCTCGACTTGGAAAGCGCCTTGGGCATTGCGCGTAGTTTTGCCGGGCCCGCCGCCGCAGTGATCAAGCACAACAACCCCTGCGGCGCTGCTGAGGCCGACACGCTGGCCGAGGCACTGCGGCTGGGAATGGCCGGCGACCCGCTCAGCGCGTTCGGATCGGTGCTCGGGCTGAACCGTGCGGTCGATGCGGAGACGGCCCAGGTATTGGCCGCCCCGGGCCTGTTCATCGAGGCCATTGTCGCGCCCGACTTCGACCAGGGGGCCCTGGAAATCCTCACCACCAAACCCAAGTGGAAGGAGAACGTCCGGCTGTTGAAGGTGGGCGATATCGAGCAGGCCCCCTCGCGCTGGGTCTACCGCTGCATCGACGGCGGTGTCCTGATGCAACAGGCCGACGTACTGCCCGACCCCGAAGAGGATTGGAAAATCGTTACCGATGCCCAGCCCAGCGACGCCCAGATGGCCGATCTGCGGTTCGCCTGGGAGATGGTGCGACACGTGAAGTCCAACGCCATCGTGCTCTGCAAGGACCGCATGTTGTTGGGCACCGGCGCGGGACAGATGAGCCGCGTCGATTCGGTGGAAATTGCCATCAAGAAGGCCGCCGATCGTGTGTCCGGGTCGGTACTCGGCTCCGACGCCTTCTTCCCCTTCCCCGATTCGATCGAAACGGCCGCCGCCGTCGGAGTGACCGCGGTGATCGAGCCCGGCGGCTCCCGAAACGACGATAAAGTAATCGCCGCCTGCAATAAGCACGGCCTGGCAATGGTCTTCACCGGACGACGGCATTTTAAGCATTAGCAGGAAGCTATCAGCGTAGGGTGGGTGCTCGCACCCACGCGGTTAAAGGGCCGCAAGTTGTGTAGGGGTGGGTGCTTGCACCCACGCGGTTAAAGGACCGCAAGTTCGCGTGGGTGCGAGCACCCACCCTACGGATTAGTGCCGATGCCTACCATCCTCGACGAAATCGTTGATGCCAAGCGACGCGAAATCGAGCGGGCCAAGGCCGAGACGCCGGAAAGGATTCTGCACAAACGATTGGCCGATGCCCCGCCGCCACGCGACTTCTTCGCCGCGTTGGCTCCGCCGGGGCCCATCCGGCTGATCGCCGAGGTGAAGAAGGCCAGTCCGTCGGCCGGTGTGATCCGGGCCGACTTCGACCCGGTCGAGATCGCCAAAATCTACCAACGGCACGGGGCAAGCTGCATAAGCGTGCTGACCGACCGTCCGTACTTCCAGGGCAACCTGGAGCATCTCCGTCAGGTCCGCGCCGCGGTAGACCTGCCCGTGCTGCGGAAGGATTTTGTTATCGATACCTACCAGGTTGTTGAAGCCCGGGCGGCGGGCGCCGACGCGGTGCTGCTGATCGCCGAGTGCCTGGACGATCCTTCACTCAAAACGCTTCACGACGCAATCGTCGAGTTAGGCATGACGCCGCTGGTGGAACTGTTCGAACCGGTCAACCTGCCACGCGTGCTGCACGTCGGGGCCCGGCTGGTAGGCATCAACAACCGCGACCTGCACACCTTCACCACCAACCTGGAACACACCTTGCAACTGCGCCAACGAATCCCCCGGGAACACCTCGTTGTCGCCGAGAGCGGCATCCGCACCCGAGAAGACGTCGAGCGGCTCCAATCGGCCGGCGTCAGTGTAATGCTCGTCGGCGAAACCCTAATGGCCGCCCCCAACATCGGCCCCGCCGTGGATGAACTGTTGGGGAAGTAGTCTGGTAGGGTGGGTGCTTGCACCCACGCGGTTGAAGCACCACGAGTTCGTGTGGGTGCGAGCACCCACCCTACGGCTTTTTTCACATTAATTCTGCGAAAATTCCAAGGATTTCCCTTGCAAGTTTTTGAAAATTCTTGCGGGGCATGAGCAGAAAGGTCTTTGACAGGCCTGATTGCCCCGCGTAAAATGAAATAATGGGTTTGGGATAAGTCTTCTCGGGGAGGTCCCGAGAACCCTGAAAACCAGTGAACGAAGGAGACTTAAAGATGGAACCTACGGAGAAAAGAGTGGCTTCTACGGAAGAGGTGAGCGTTATCAGGACGACTGAAACGTGTCAGCAGTGTCCGGGGATCGCGCGTCGCGAGTTTTTGTGCGCCGGGGCCGTTGTCGGTCTGTCTGCGGCGGCTGTCGGCTCACAGGGGCGCAGCAGAGCTTTTGCTCTGGACCCGGAGAAAGCTGAGGTCCCCAACATGCGGTTTGGCGAGACTGAACTCGTCGTGCAACCCGTGCTGACGTACCGCATCCCTCAGCGCCCTCCGCGCGGGGAGTGGAGGAGTTGGCGGAGTTGGGGTAGTGTGCAGACCAAGGAAGCCGTGGATAAAGAAGCGGCCCGTATCAACGGGGAGCTGAAACAGCTTTGCGGCGTAGCCGGCTTCGGAGTGCGCATGCTGCCGGTGGCCAAAGTGTCGAGCAAGGGGCAAGCCGTGGCTCTCAAAAACGTCAAGGCCGACGTAGTGCTGGTGTACGCGGCCGGCGGCGGGGCCAGCATACTTAACACCCTGTCCGCTCTGGCAAAGTGGCCCATTATTTTCGTCAGGTACCGCCCGGGGCCGAATTACAATTGGCAGGCAGGGCTCCTCCACACCTCGTTCCTGCGGAACCGCACGGATCATATCCAGCACCCACACGTGAGTGTGAATGACGTGGTGGTGGACGACAATGCCGAGATACTCTGGCGGCTGCGGGCGCTCTACGGTCTGAAGAACATCCTCGGGCGCCGTATTGTGTGCATAGGAGGTCCGGGCGGCTGGCCCGATGGGCCCGTTGGCAGCATCGAGACTGCACCGGAACTGGCCCGCGAGCGCTTCCAACTCGACATGGTGACCGTCCCCACGTCTGAGATGGGCTCCATGATTGAGGCTGGTCGGAAGAACGACGTCCTGATGGCCCAATGCAAGCAACAGGCCAAGAAGTATCTCCACGCAGGCCACGTCACGCTTCGTGTCCCCGAAAAGTCCGTCACGGAGGCATTTCTTTTGAAGAAACTCCTTGAGGATCTGATGGCCAAGTTCGAGGCTTCCGCGGTAACGATCCATCGGTGCATGAAAAGCATCGTCGGCATCATGCCTTGCCTTACGCTGGGCATGATTAACGACACCGGTCGCATGGCGTACTGTGAGTCCGATTTCGACGTCATCCCCTCGGGCATTCTCATGCATTACATATCTGGGAAGCCGACCTACTTGTGTAACCCGGCCTACCCACATAGCAAGGATGGCATGATGTTCGCCCATTGCAGTGCAGCACGGAGGATGGATGGGAAGACCCTTGAGCCGGTAGACATCGTCACGCACTACGAATCCGACCTTGGCGCCGCGACCCATGTGCAGTACCGCAAGGGCCAGCTTCTGACCATCATCCAGCCGGATTTCGAGGCCAAGTGCTGGCTGATGATGACGGGCAAGATCGTGGACTCACCCTCCTTCAACGCCTGCCGTGCACAGGTCGAGGTGAAGCTTAACGCGAATAGGCAAGACGTGGTCGAAAACCTCAGGGGCCACCACTGCATGTTGGCCTACGGCAACTATACCAGGGAGGTGGCGTACGCGGCGAACAAGGTCGGGATAACAGTCGAGACCCTAGAAGGTTAGTACTCTGACAGGAAAGGCGGTGC
>JAUWHT010000013.1 GCA_030605745.1 Pirellulales bacterium
TTTTCTCAGCTTGGCGGGCTGAGAGCGCCGCGCGTCGGCCCCAAGGGGTCGACGGCGAGTCCAGCCCGCTGAACCGACCAACAAAAACGCCGAGCAACCGCCTCGAAAACGGTTGAAATATGTGCAAAACTTGAACTTAGATAACTTGTACGAATTCCACCAAGAGTGGCACGTCCCTGAGCGCAGCGAAGGGCGTGTTTGGGGCACCTTGCCACGCCCTTCGTTCCTCAGGGCGTGCCACCAATTTGTACAGCTTATTTCTGCGCGGGTCCTTAACGGCAATTTCTCCGTGTCCTCCGTGTCTCCGTGGTGTTTTCCTCGATCACTCGAATCCGCGGGGTGGGGCGAACTTGATCTTTTCGACGATTTTGATGATCCGGCCGTCCTTGACATAGCCGGAGACCGCGGTGATGGCGTCGATGACGTACTCGAACTTCAGCCCGTAGTCGCAATCCAGCTCGACCTCGGTGCTGTCGGCGACCGACCCCGGCCCGCTGTCGTCGCCCACAATCTCGCGGATCTGTACTTGCAGGTCTCGGAAGGGGTGACTGGAGTTTAACTGGCGTGTACCCATCTGGGCGCTGGCCAGTCGTCCCCTCTCGTCCGCCCGCAGCCGGACCTTGATCGGCGGGAGCTGATTATCGTCGGGGATGCCCTCGCTGGGCGCAGCCAGGGGCATCTTGATATTGAAGTCGCCTTCCGGGGCAACGATCTTAAAGGTCATGATGAAGAAGATGAGCAACTGGAAGACGATGTCGATCATGGATGTCATTTGCAGCCCGGTCTCTTCCTCGTGACGTTGGACGTTGCGGATTTTCATCGGTCACGTCCTTTCTTGTTGTTTAGCGCGCAAGGCGAACTTCTCAAAGCCCGTGTCCTGGCAGGATTTGATCACCTCTTGCACTTTTCCGGTCTTTGCGTCGCGGTCGGCGCGAATGATAACCGTTGCCTTCGAGGCGCTGCGGCCTCCCGCCTCCATCACTTGCCGTTCTCGCAACAGTATCCGTTTGAGTCCATCCAGAACTGTTTCGTCACCGGCCACCAGGACCGTTCCCTCCTTGGTTAGTTGGAGCGTGATGGGCGATTCCAAGGGTGCATCGGGCGGCTTGGCCAACTCGCTGGAGGGCAAGCGGATCCGCTGGTTCTGATCGGCCTCGGAGAAGTTGATCACCACCATAAAGAAGGCGATCAACTGGAACGTCATGTCGATCATCGGGGTCATGTCGGCCTTGGCGAACGTGGCCCCTCGCCTATCGGCAAATTTCATGGGTTGACTCTCTCTTTAACCGCCGCGCGGGGCAAGCCCCGCGGCTAAACGACGAACACCAACCCCTAATCCCTAATCCCTCGCCCCTACTTCTTTTTGGCTGCTACCGCTGCGGCGGAACCCACGGCGGAAAACCGGTTCATCAGGCCCTCACTGAGGATACCGACCTCCAGAGCCAGCCGGGCCATGCGATTGCGGAGGATGTTATAGATCGCGATCGCCGGGATGGCAATGAACAAACCAACCAGCGTGGTAAACAACGCCGTCGAGATACCAGCGGCCAACTCCGACGGCTTGGGCGTGGTGGGGCTGGTGGCAATCACCCTAAACGACGCGATCATACCCTGAACGGTACCCAACAGTCCGACCATCGGGCTCACGGTGCCGATCAGTGCCATGTAGCTGAGCCGGTGCTCCAGCCTCATGTTTTCCTCTTCACCGACCTCCTGCATTGCCTCGATGGCCTGCTCGTAGCCGGCGGAAAGCTTGGCCAGGCCGGCCGAGAGAACCTGGCCCAAAAACGAGTCGTCGTTCTTGGCCATCTCGTAGGCCTCCTGGTACCGTTTCTCGTTGAGGTGACCCTCGAACCCTTCGACTAGCGCCACCGGCACCACGTTTTCGCGCCGGGCGGCCAATCCGTTCATCACGAGCAGGGCCACCAGCGTGAACGACAGGCTGAGGAACACCAAGGTGTAGAAGATTCCCAGCGAGTCGAACATCCACCTCAGACGGCTCTTCCCGCGGCGTGCGGCGGCGGCCTCACCTTCGTCCGCCTCCTCCTCTTCCTCGACAACTACATCATCTTCTTCAGCCAATTTGTCCTCGTCCTGGGCGACGGCCGGCGAGGTGTCCAGCAGCGTCATGCCCGAGAAGGCGATCAATGCCCCGCACAACAACCAGAAGGAAAACAGACTCGTTCCCAACCAGCCAAACAATAACCGATGCCGCATGTCAACCTCCAAACTTTAGTGTGACAGTCAGTTTGAAACCCCAGAATACTTTAGTTTATACTCGCTACGGTTAAGTCGTAAAGACATGCCCGGCGGAATTTTTCAGTGTTAGTCTTTGGAGCTATTCGGTAGCCCCCCTTTTGGCCCATGGGCTGTTCTGGTATCGCTCTTCGAGAATTCGTCGGGCACGAACCGCCCGCTCCGTCTTGTGCACCTCCGTCCATAGTTCGGCCAGGTTGAACAGGGCCTCGGCGTGTGCTTCGGGTAGGCCGAAATAGAGCACATCGACGTGGAGGAACGCCAGCAGGGCCTCCTTTTTCCGTCCGGCCTTCCTCAAGGCGGCGCCCAGGGTGTTGTACGCCCGGGCGTGCAGCTCGAGTTGTTCGGGATCGGCCTTGGCGAGGACGGCCTGGACTATTTTGACTGCGTCGTCGTACTTTGCGGCGGCGGCCAGGCAGCGAGCTTTTCCCAGCGTGGCGGCCAGTCGTTGGGACTTCTCCAGGTCGGTTCTGGCGTCGATAGCCAGTACGCTTTCGAAGGCCCGAAGTGCTTCGGTCACCTTTCCCTGGGCAAGCCTCGCCCGGCCTATCGCCACCCCAGCCCGCATCTTGTAATCGGGCCAAGGGACGTTGGCAAGGCGGGCGTAATACTTCTCGGCTGCCGAGTACGCACCCAGCGCGACCACCAGATCGCCCAGTATTTCGTTCGCTTCCAGAAAGTGGTAGCTGCCGGGATTCGAGTCGGCGAAGTTGCGCATCTGCGTCCCGGCTTCTTTGATGGACCCGTTTCCGGCCAGCGCCATTCGGGCGGCGCACAGGGCCTTGTAAAACGCCAGGTCCTGCCTAATCACCTCGCGCTGCACTTCGTCGGGCCGCACTCTGTCGAGTGCTTCCAAGGCATCTTCGTAGCGGCCGTTGAACAAGTGGGTCCGGGCGGTTTTAATTGAGGTTGGTTCCCCATCGAAAAAGATAGTGACGATCTGGTTGACGGGGACATTGGTGACCACTTTGTTGGTTTTCAAGCTGACCTTTTCTGAGCTCATAGCGACCACCTCGCCGCGGGCTGTTCCCGAAGTCTTCTTTATCGTGTCCAGCGCCATACACACGCCGCCCACGGCAAGGCACACGCCGGCCGCCAGGATCACACAACGTTTGTTCATAGAATTCTCCTTTACTCAAACCGTAAACAGATTGGGACGTTTTGCTTGGAAAACACCGTAGGGACTAGGAATTCGGGGCTCGGGACTCGGGGTTATTGAATGCAACCCTCCAGTCCCGAGTCCCGAGCCCCTATTTTCCAAGCATATCACGTTTTCCCAAATGCTAGCATTTACAGTTTGAGTCCTTTACTTATTTGCGTGAGGTATTTGCAGTCTTACCCATTTTCAGGCCGTCGGCCTTGACACCGCGGAGTTTCTGTATCTGTTTTAGCAGTCGGTCGTACTTATCGAACCACTCCTGGCCGCCCATTTCCGGGAAGAGTCGTTGGGTGACGCTGATATCCTTTTCAGCCCGTTTCAACGCGGCGGTTTTTTCCGAGCCGGTTTTGCTCTGTGCCAGTTTGAAGCGGCACAAGGCCAGGTTATATCGGGATTCGTGGAAGACCAAGCGATGACTTTCACTTTCACTTCCGGCTACCCGCTTGGCGATCCTTCCCCAACCCCAGATCTGTTTGTACTTCCTGCTTCCCTTAATGGCCAAGTCGTAATAACCCGGCTTTTGCTCGCCCCACGATTGGTACGTATAGGCGGCCTGGACCTGGGCGTCGACCATTGTTGGACGTTTCTTGAGGATGTCTAACAACAGGCGCATGGATTGCTTGTTTTCACCCAGTCGGCGGAGGCACCTGGCCAACCGAATCTTGATGCTGGTAGCGGCGCCGGGCGGAGCGGCAAACTCCTTGTCGTTGGCCTCGCACCGCTTGATGATCGTCCGGTAGGTGTCGGCAGCTTTGCTGTAGTACTTTTTCGCTTCTGGTGGCAGGATTGTTCCACCGGGGTCGAAGCCGGCACCCATACCGGCGAACGTCTCGGCCACCCAGTTCAGCGAACTGAAGTTGTTCCCCTGCTTACGTTTGGAGATCTGGTCCAAGAACATCTCAAAGCCGCGGGAGACTTCGGCAAGTTGTTCGGTCTTCTTTTGGTCGCGAAGGCGAACCA
>JAUWHT010000283.1 GCA_030605745.1 Pirellulales bacterium
TCTCTCTTGTCGAGTAGACATACCATGGTCTCCTTAACTTTCAATCGTGGATATGGCCGGACTCCCGCACCTCACCAATACCAGGGACAGTTAGAATAACCTCAGCCAGGTGTTTGCCTTTCGGTGATTCTGGTCCCGAGAACTCAAATCCCTGCACAATCGCTTCTCCAGGGCCCAAGGATATTGGGTAACCGTTCACGCAACCACTGATGGGCCTTCGGCCGTGCCGAAGTGTTACCCATGAACGATTGTTCTTAAGTATCTCATAAATCCAAGACAGGGTCAAGTACCCGAATCTCGACGCTCTGGATTTCTTGATCGGCGGGCTCCGGGCTGTTCCGCTGCACCACCAGTACACTTTATTTTGAACAAGTGTTTCGGAGAAGTCAAGGACCCGATAGGCTGGCACCGGGCAAAATTTGGCCGGTTTCAGCCGATTGTTGCCCTGTTTGGTGGGTGCGCAACGGCCAAAATCCCTTGGTCTGGGAGGAATCCGAGACCGAGCGATCGGGTTTGCGGCCGCCGAAGGCCCTGATTTCTGTCTTGATCGGGTGGCCCGAAAACCGTATCGTGCCGCACCATGAAACTGCGGCAAGCGACCCGCCGCAGGCGGGTGCCAACTGCGAGCGACTGGCCAAACGCGTTGCCAGGCTGGAGGCACAGGTCCGCACGTTGGTCTCGCAGCTTTCCGACGCGTCCGCATGCATCGCCCAATTGGAAGCGCGCAACGTCAAACTGGAAGCGGAAAACACCCAGTTGCGCGAGCGGTTGGCACACGTTTTCCCCGGGACCGCGGTCCCGGGGCGTTTGGCTATGTAAAATTTGGAACTACTGAAATTGCGAATTGACCATTGCAAATTGCAAAATCATCATTTGTCACCTGCCAATTTTCAATTCTCAATTGGCAATTTGCAATCTCCCGGGCTTCTTCACTTCGCTTGCCACCCAACACTGTTCCAGGGCCTTTGCCCCTCCCTGGTCTTCCCGGTGGTCCCGTGAACGCTTACCATCCGATGTCAAGAGCAAGAAATGGCGGGGACAGGATTCGAACCTGTGACCTCGAGGTTATGAGCCTCGCGAGCTACCGGACTGCTCCACCCCGCGTCATCTCAGAATGAATTTTATCATAATCTCGGCCGGAGTCGAGGGCTCTGCCCAGTTTTTGTCTGGGAATTCCCATCCACCGGCCGCAGCCCCCCCGAGGGGGCCATCTTTCCGGCCGCGTGTACCGAGTGGACTGTTTGACAATAGCCGGGACTGGGCGCGTCGCGGGGGCATCCCCGCGGGACGTTGTCCCCCGGCTATCGGTGGCTGCGTATCCCAGAACCCGTCAAATCAGCATTGACGGACCACTAGCCCAGAAATTCCCGCCGAATTCTTCCTTGGCACTATCCTGGCCAGTTGGTAAACTCGGGGTAGAGGAAATGCATTGATGGCAGCACCGGATCCGTATCATCAGACTGGCGATCGGCCGGTCCAGCCGGGGGTTCCCCTGGCGCAGCCGGTGGCGCACGGGCAACCGCTGCCTCAGGCCCAGCCGACCCAGCCGTCGCGGGTCCAGCCTCGCCCGGTCGCGGTCACCGGCGGATCAATGGTGACGATCCGCGAGCGTGACAGCGATCTGGAGGGCGAGGAAGACTTCTCGGAGGCGACGATCCGCAATGCGCCCCCCTGGCTTGTCAGTGCCGCCTTTCACATGACGTTGCTGATCATCCTTGGGCTGACGGTGATCGCCGTCCAGCCGCGAAAGCAGATCAACCTGGACGTAGAGGCCATCTACGCCGAACAATTGGGCGAGCAGTTGGAGTTCGATTCCCCGTTGGGGAAGGACCCGATCGACGCGATCGAAGAGCCGGTGCTCACTCCCGACGACCTCCCGGAGGTCGACGACCCCTTCGCGGCGCCGACCATGTTGGAAATCCAGCCCGACGGCACCGCCGCCACCAGCGACATCGATTCGCGTCAGATCGGCCTGGCGCTGAACGGCCGCGAGGAAGGGTCGAAGAAGTCGCTGTTGGGCAGGTACGGGGGCACCAAGACCACGGAGGCGGCCGTGCTGGCCGGCCTGCAGTGGCTGGCCCGGAACCAGGTGAAAACCGGCCGCCAGTCCGGCTCCTGGAGTCTGTCCGGCCCGTACCGCGACGGCGTACCCGACGATATGGACAACCCGCCCGCCGCAACCGCCATGGCCTTGCTGGCGTTCCAAGGTGCCGGCATCACCCACAAGAAAGGCAAGTTCAAGCAGAACGTAATCCGCGCCTGGGACTGGCTGCTTAAGGAACAGGACAGCGACGGCAACTTCTTCCACGAAGGCGCCATGAACCACCGCTTCTATACCCAGGCAATGGCCACAATCGCTATCTGCGAACTGTACGGGATGACAAAGGACGAAAAGTACCGCAAGCCGGCCGAACTGGCAGTCGGCTATTGTCTGAACTCGCAGAGCAGCCTGGGCGGATGGCGATACAGCCCACAGGCCGACAGCGACGTGTCGGTGACCGGCTGGGTGGTGATGGCGTTGCAGAGTGCACGGATGGCGGGCCTGGACGTGCCGGAGGACCATTTCCGCCGCATCGAGCGCTATCTGGACAAAGTGCAGCGCAGCGACGGCAGCCGCTATCCGTACCAACGCGGCATGGAAATCCGACTGGCCATGACGGCCGAAGCGCTGCTGATACGCCAGTACCTCGGCTGGCCACGGGACCATCCGGCGCTAATCGACGGCGTGGAGTGGATCACATCGCCGGGCAACCTGGTCAACTACGAGCGCGGCCGGGACGTCTACTACTGGTACTACGCCACTCAGGTGGCCCACCACATGGAAGGCGAATACTGGAAGCGGTGGAACAACGTGATGCGACAGGTCCTGCCCGAACAGCAGGTCAAACACGGCCGGGAACGCGGCAGTTGGGACCCCAAACGACCCACCCACGATCAATGGGCACCACACGGCGGCCGGCTCTACGTCACCTGCCTGTCGATCTACATGCTCGAAGTCTACTACCGCCACCTGCCGATCTACACGAACGTGTACAACAGGCTGATGAAGTCGGGCAGGAATCCGCGGTAGATGTTCCTCGTTCCACCGGAGAACTCTGCTAATTGGTTCCTGTTGCGGCGGTTTCTTAAGCTTGCTGGGCTTGCCGTTTACAGGCTTTTTGCTAGACTTATAAACTTGGCGGTGTAGCTCAGTTGGTTAGAGCAGCGGAATCATAATCCGCGTGTCGTGGGTTCGAGTCCCTCCGCCGCTACTCCGGCGATGCCGTGCTAGAATTCCGTTGGAGACAACAGTTGCCGACACGCTGGCCTGGTGGCGGCAGCGCTCGACAGAATCGTCAGAGGAGATGCTATCGTGAAAATCGCCATCGTCGGAAGCGGCTACGTCGGACTGGTAACCGGAACCTGCCTGGCGGCGACCGGCAACGATGTGACCTGCGTCGACTGCGATCCGAAAAAGATCGACATGCTTACCCGCGGCGAGATCCCCATTTACGAGCCCGGACTGGCCGAACTCGTCACGCGGACTGCGGCCGCTGGACGACTCCACTTCACAACCGATCTGGCGGCGGCCACCGCACCGGCCAAACTCGTCTTCCTCGCCGTGGGCACCCCGCCGGCTGACGACGGATCGGTCGACCTGTCGGCCCTCTGGGCGGTGATCGACCAGATCGCCTCGCATATTGCCAACGACACAATCGTCGTGCTCAAGAGCACCGTGCCGGTTGGTACAAACGCGGCGGTTACCGCAAGACTGAAGGAACTCACCGGCCGCGATTGCGACGTGGCCAGCAACCCCGAGTTCCTCAAGGAAGGAACCGCCATCGACGACTTCATGAAACCTGACCGCGTGGTCATAGGCACCCGACGCGAAGAGGTCCACGACGTCCTGTTGGATCTGTACCAGCCGTACCTGCGGACCGACAAGCCGCTATTGGCCATGTCGGCCGAAAGCGCAGAGATGACCAAGTACGTGGCCAACGCACTGCTCTCAACCAAGATCAGCTTCATCAACGAGATGGCCAACCTCTGCGAGCTTACCGGTGCCGATATCAACGAGGTTCGCCGCGGGATCGGGCACGATAGCCGCATCGGATTCGCCTTCCTCTTCCCAGGCGTCGGCTACGGCGGAAGCTGCTTCCCCAAGGATGTCTGCGGGCTGGCCTCAGTTGCCCGGGCCCGCGGCCTGAACCCGCGCGTCCTTGACGCCGTCCACCAGGTCAACCAGCAGCAGAAGATCGTGCTGGCCGGGAAGATCGAACGGCACTTCGACGGCCAGCTTGCCAACAAGACAATCGCTGTTTGGGGCCTGGCATTTAAGCCGGGCACAGATGACATCCGCGAGGCTCCGGCCCTGGTGCTGATTGACCGGCTGCTCGAACTGGGCGCCACGCTTCGACTCTACGATCCGGAAGCGATGGCCAACGTCCGCCGGCAGTACGGCGATAACGATAAGCTGGTCTACTGCCGGCAGCCCGACGAGGCCATCGCCGGTGCCGACGCGCTGGCCATCCTGACCGAGTGGAAGCAGTTCGTGCACCCCGACTTCGAGGACATGCGCCGGCTGATGCGTCGGCCGGTCATCTTCGACGGCCGGAACCTCTACGACCCGCATCGCATGAAAACCGCCGACTTCACCTACTACAGCATCGGCCGCCCGGCGATAACATAAATCGGGATGAGTGATGAATGCTGAGTGATGAATGCTGAACCGCGCGACTGCCTACTGTTTTTCACCTTTCACGCTGGTTTTGCCTTTGTCACCATCTTTTGCCTTTTTCTTCCCGTTGCTTTTTGCCTCTTTAGCTGCGGCTGCCCCTTTCTTGTACGATTCGCTGCGGTAATCGGTCTTGTAGAAGCCGGAACCTTTGAACATGATCGCGGCACCGGGGCCGATCAAGCGGCGGAGCCTCAACCGGCCGCACTGGGGACATTTTCGCTTCGTCTCGGCGGTAATCGTCTGGAAGAGTTCGAACCGGTGACCACAGGCGTCGCACTGATAATCGTAGTGTGGCATGGGTGCTAAGGGATTGGGGATTGGGGATTGGGGATTAGAGTTGATGTGGAATGGGTGATTCCAATCCCTAATCCCTGCCATTACGGTGTTTTTCAAGCAAAACGTTCCAGTCCGTTTACAGTTTGAGTCCTTACTTTGTGGCCGAGACGATCACCTGGCTAGGCCGGACGACACGATCGTGCAGTTGGAATCCGGTCTGCGTGACCAGCACGACCGTACCTGCCGGGTGCTCGTCGGACGGCTGCTGCGATATGGATTCATGCAGGTTGGGGTCGAACGGCTTGCCCAGAGCTTCGATCTGAACACAACCGTACTGCTCGAGTACCCGTTGGAACTGCTGGGCCACGATCTTTACACCTTGAAGCAGGTCGGCCGTATCGTGGGTCTTCTCGGCGGCTTCGATCGCGCGATTCATATTGTCCAGCACGGGCAGAAGGTCGCGCATCAGCGGCAGATTGGCGTAGCGTAGATCTTCGTTCCTCTCGCGGGCAACGCGTTTGCGGAAGTTTTCCAACTCCGCCTGGCTTCGCAGCGCACGGTCCTCGGCCTGTTGCACGTCGCCGCGGAGAGTTTCCGGCAGGGTTTCCGGATCGGTTTTTTTGCTGGATTTGCTCGTAGGCACGGTTGGTTCTCCGAGAAGTCAATGAATACACCACGGAGTCACGGAGGACACGGAGAAGATTACGAGAAAGATGGATTTTGCTTTCAATGAGTTGCTTGTTGTTGCAATAACTAGACTTAAACTCCGTGTTCTCCGTGTCTCCGTGGTGAACATAGCGTTGTAGTATTACCCGGCGCCAAAATACTTCTTAACTCGCTTGAAGAAGCTCTTTCGCTCGGGTGTCATGTCGTCGGTTTCGAATTCAGCCAGTTTTCTGAGGGTTTCTTTGTGTTCGGCAGTCAGCCTGGTGGCTACCTCGATGTGGACCTGGACCATCAGGTCACCCCGGCCGCGGTACCTTGGGTGCGGCATACCGCGGCCGGGTAGCTTGAAGATATCGTTGTTTTGGGTCCCGGCGGGGATGTCGATCTGTTCGCTTCCGTCGAGGGTGGGCACCTCGATCCGCGCCCCTAAGGCCGCCTGCGAGTAGCTGATCGGAACCTGGCAGATCAGGTGTTGACCTTTCCGCTCGAATAGCGCGTGCTGGGTTACCCGGATAAGGCAATAGCAATCACCGGGCGGTCCGCCGTTGGGGTTTGGTTCGCCCTCGCCTCGCAGACGGAGTTGGGTCTGGTCGTCGACGCCGGCGGGGATGTCAACTTTTCGAGTGACCTGGTTTTGCACGTATCCCGAGCCGCGGCAGGTTGAGCACGGCTCGCGGATCACCGCCCCGCTGCCCCGGCAAGAAGGGCAGGTAGTCCGCATCGAGAAGATTCCGGTCGACTGGATCACCATGCCGTTGCCGCCGCAGTAGGAGCATATTTCCGGCTTGGTACCGCCGGAGCCGCCGCAGTCGGCGCATTGCTCATAGCGTTGGAACTGGATGATTTTGGCGGTACCGTGTGCGGCTTCGATCAGGTCCAGCGTGACTTCGCAGTGGATATCGGCTCCACGTCGGACGCGGCGTCCTCGTACGGCCCCGCCGCCGAACAGGTCGCCAAAAACGTCGCCGAAAGCGTCGAAGATATCGCTTACGTCGCGGAAGTGCGGGCTGCCGCCGCTGGCCCCATCCAAACCCGCGTGCCCATAGCGATCATAAATCCTCCGTTTCTCCGCACTGCTGAGCACCTCGAAGGCCTCGGCCGCCTCCTTGAATTTGGCCACGGCCTGCTCGTCGCCTGGGTTCTGGTCCGGGTGGTACTTCAGGGCCAGCTTCCGATACGCCTCGGATATCTGCCCATCCGTGGAGGATCGGTTGACCCCGAGGACCTCGTAATAGTCGCGACTTTTAGCCATTGTCCGGTGAACATCGGCTCTGTCTGACAATAGCCGTTCGCGCAACGCGTCGCGGGGGCACGCCCGCGGGACGTTGTCCCCCGGCTATCGGCAACTACATGTTCCAATTAAGGGCCCGCGCACAAATAACTTGTACGAATTCCACCAAAAGTGGCACGTCCCTGAGCGCAGCGAAGGGCGTGTTTGGGGCACCTTGCCACGCCCTTCGCTCCTCAGAGCGTGCCACCAATTCTTACCTGCTTTTCCTTTGTCTTCTCAGCGCTCGCCGTCGCGTGGCACCAGTGCCAGCGACGTTTGGATCGAGTAGGCGCAGGTGCAGCCGGAGCTTGCCTCGGGGATCAGGATCAGGCCCCCGGCGGGGATCGTGTTGATCCAGCAGCCGGGGCGGGTGACGCTGGTCAAGTTGGCGAACTCGCCAGAGTTCAGGTCGAACATGCGCGAGTTAGCGTAGCGGCTGAACGCGCAGTAGGCCGAGGTTGAAATCGTGCCGCACCAGGGGCTTTTTCGCCATTTCCAGCCGGCAATTGGTTGGCCCGTCCGCAGATTGCAGGCGAAGCCCGTGTTGTAGATCGTCTCGCCCACGATGGCCGAATGCTGCACCTGCTCGCCGTGGCCGCCCTGGATGATATGGTCGGGGATCGGCGTTTGGGTGTTTTTCCAGAGGGACTCTCCCGTGGCGGCATCGAAGGCGCAGAGGTCGTAGCGGACCCGCTGCTTCTCGTCCACCAGCACGTTTTTCGTTCCGGTTATGACCAGCGTTTCTTTGGCGTAACTCAGGAAAATGATGTGCTGGAGGGCCTGCAACTCGGCCGGCTTTTTCCACAGGACATTGCCCGTGCGCATGTCCAGGGCCAACAGATTCGAGCCAGTACCCAGCAGCATATCGAGCTTGATCCTTCCGTTGGCCACCTTGTGGGTGTCGGGGTTGGTGCTTTCGATCAGGTAGAGCCGGCCTCCACCAACGGCAATCGTCGGATTGATAATCACGCCGGCGCCGGGTGTGTAGGTCCAGAGCTTTTCACCCGTGCGGCGGTTGTGGGCGAACAGCGAGTCGCTGCAAACCACCGGCATGAAATCGCGCCAGATGAGCGTCTCCGTATCCAAGTCCTGAATGCGGAATGTAGCGCCAGGCTTGGTGTCGCTGCCGAAAAGGATATTGTCCACGCAGGCGACGTAACCCCATTCGTTTGTGCGGCCATCGGCAGCCGCGGGCACGGACAGCGCGAGCTTCTGCCGGCCCGTCTGGGCGTCGAATCCGATGCAGCGGCTTCCAGAGGCGACATACAAGCAACCGTCGGTGGCCGCCATGCTGCCGCCATTTTTGAATGCCCCCAGCCGGATCGAGTCGGGAAGGTTGTGCTCCCAGAGGATCGTGCCGTTATACGCATCCACAGCAAGAATGTAGTTATCTCCCGAGATGAAAAGCCGTCCGTTCTTATACAGTGGAGCGACGTTCTTATCGTGCCGGTCCACCATCCTGCGTGGCCCGGGCCGGCCGAACCACTGGACGTCCATCGGCTCCAGGCGGATTGTATCCCGGCTGCAAGCGGAGTTGCCCGCATCGGCGTGAAAATGTGTCCACTCGCCCGCACCTTCCAACGGCCCGCGGCGGACCTTGCCGATGGCCACGACGCGCTGGTCCCCTTCCGTCGTCCAGCCGGGGAGTGCTTTCCACTGTTTCAAGGCTTCCGGATCCAGTCCCTTCGGGCTGCCGAAGATCGCAAAGCCCCCGCATGGCCGAAGGACCCTAAAGACTTCTTCCACACAGGTCGGCAGCTTGCCGGTCACCAGGGTCTTGTCCGAGGTAACCAGGTTGGCGAAGTATTTCTGATAGGGCAGCTTGTCGAGCCGGCCGTGGTGAATGGCGATCCGGGTTCCATAGAGGCCGACCTTGCCGAGCAGCTTTCTGGCCGTGGCGACCTTCTCCGCATCTGGTTCCAGGCCAATAACCTGGAATTCGGAGCGCCGGGCGATCTCGTAAGCGAGCCTGCCGGTGCCCGCCCCAAGCACCAGGCAATAGCCTTTCTTTACGCCCGCCGTATTGACGGCCGTTGCCGCCGCCTTCTTGTACAACAGCGTCCAGCGGTCGTCGGGATAGGGCGATTCTTTCTCGGGCACTTCGGAGACGACCGCGGGCGTCTGTCCGGCCGCTCCCGGTTCGAAGCAGTGGATCGTCCCCTCGTCGGTGCTTACAAGAAGCCGCCCGCCGCTCAGCGCCAGCCCGTATGCCTTGCCCGTAACCGTGCCGGTCCAGACGACCTTCCCATCGGCCGCGCTGTAGGCGACGACCCGGTCTTCTCCGCCGGCAAAAATCGTCTCTCCGGCCATGACCAATTCGTAGGGGGCATTACAAGGAACGTCCCACTTCCAACATGCCTTTCGTTGGCGGTTCAGTTCGCCAATACGCTGGTTTTCCTCCTCGGTCCTTTCTTTCTTCCTTTCGAGCGGAGCGATCTGTCGCGACAATTTCATATACTTGGTTCGGTCCAGGGCCTTTAGTCGATCTTTGGTGAGGATGTAAGCCGTGGACCGGTCGGCGACCAGGCGCAGGCCGGAAGTGGAAACGATCTTCTCTGTGAATTTGTCATCCAGGCGCCGGCCGGGTGTGGAAACGATCTTCTCTGCGGATTTGGCATCCGAGAACCGAATGTTTTGCTCCTCGCCGCCGCTGTACGCCAGCAAGTCTTCCACCAAGACGGCAAAGCACCCGCCGGCGCGGCATTCAACACCGCCGCCAGGAAGCTCGCCCAGGTCCTTACCGCTTGCCCGTTCGTAGATGTGGGGAGCAGTGCGGCCGGTGGGCACAAACAGCCGCGCAGGCGAAGCCAGCAAATAGCCCTGCGAGGAAACGTTCACCTTCTGCTTCCAGATCTGCTTGCCCTCCTCGGCACCGACCGCGCACAGGTACGCGCCTTGGGACGGAAACAGACCGGCACAGAAATAGACCGTCCCACCGTCTACGACGATGCCGCACCGAACCGGCCAGAGCGAGATCATCCGCCCGTTGCCGGGCAAGCGGCGATCGGCCGGACCGGCCCTGTATTTCCAAAACAGGCTCCCGTCGCCGGCATCCAGGCAGTACACCCGGCCGTCGTCCGAGCCCACATACACGCGGCCATCAACCACCGTAGGAGCAAGACGCACCGGACCTTCGGTACGAAAACACCATCGCGTCTTGCCCGTCGATACGTCGAGGCAATACAGCGTATCATCGGCCGAAGAACCGTAGTACAAGCACTCACCTACAACAACCACCTGAAAAGCGCGGTCGTAGGTCACCGTGGGACTCAACCAGGCAATGCGGTGCCAGACATCGCATTTGGCCGGCAACTCGGGCCACGCCGGTTGCGGCCGGTGCACTGCCTTATGCACCCAGGTCTCTGCAAGCGGCAGCTTCAAGCCCTCAGCCGAGATGCCGCTGCGACGGCTGTCACCCCGGTAGGTCGGCCAATCGCCGCACGCCGGTTGTGAACCGCCGATCCAAAGGATCAAAAACGCCAGTGAAAACAAGGTGCATGGCAGCGTTCGTTCGCGTTTCATGATGACGTTCCATTATTTCGTTGCTTAATGCCGCGTCGTAGCACCGCCGGCCGGGGCAAGATCGCTCGTGGGTGCGCCCTCGGTTCTTTCCTTTAGCAGCTTGAACAGGTCGCTGTCGGTTGTGAGGATTAACCGGGTGTCGCGGCCGAGGGCCTGTTTGAGGACCTCCAACCGGCGAAGAAAGGCGAAAAATTCGGGCGACTTGCTATAGGCTTCGGCGGTCATCCGGATCACTTCCGCATCGGCCTCGCCGCGAATCTCGGCGGACTTCTGCTCCCTTTCGCCTTCGATCTGGTCGAGTTCTTTTCGCGTCAAGCCAATGATGCGGTTTCTCTCCTCTTCCGCCTCCGATCCAAATAGCTTGGCGATCCGCAGCCGCTCAGAACGCATGCGCTCGTAGACGGTTTCCTTCACGGATTCGATATAATTGACCCGCTTCACACGAACCGCCGACAGCCCCATGCCGTAGTTGTTCTTCTCCAGATCGGCGGCGACGCCCCGGAGGATTTTCTCCTCCATCTGTGATCGGCCCGTCGTTACCACGTCGCGCTTAGCTTCGGCGGTGTGGGCCATCTCCTTCATCTCCTCGCTTTCGTAGACCAGCTTGTCATTCGTGCTGCGCACGACGTCGATCAGATTGTTTTGCGCGACTACGTCCCGCACCGCCGAGTCCACCAGATCGTCCAGAATCTTCTGCCCCTTCTGCTCGGTACGAACCGCTTTGAAGAACATTTCCGGGTCAGTGATCCGCCAGCGGGCCCAGACGTCGATGAAGATTCGCTTCTTGTCGCGGGTCTGCATGCTTTCGGCGGCCCCGTCCCACGGCAGCAACCGCTTTTCCAGCCGGTGGACCTCCTGGACGAAAGGCGCTTTGAAGTGCAAGCCCGCCTCGGTGACGAAACGCACCGGGCGGCCAAATTGAGTGACGACCGCTTGTTTCCCTTCTTCCACCACGTAGGCACTGCCGTAGAGCAAGATGGCGGCAATCACCAAGGCCCCCAACACAAACACGATGATCATGGTCCTCATTTCGAACCTCCTTTCCCGGCGGCGGGCCGCAAAGTACCTTGGTCAAGATTCAACAGCGGCAGCAGGCCGTGCACCGACTCGTCTAGGATCGTCTTTTGGTCCACGCCCGTGAGAACCTGCTCCATGGCTTCCAGGTAGAGCCGAGTTCTGGTCACGTCGGGCGCCTTTTCGTATTCGGCCAACTGGGCTAAGAAAGCACTAATCCGGCCCTTCGTCTCCAAAACGATCCGGTCGTGGTAGCCCTCCGCTTCGGAGATGGTCTGATCGCGCTTGCCGCGTGCCGCCGGAATCTGGCGGTTCCGCTCTCCTTCCGCCTCGTTCACCACCTGTTCTTTTTTCTGGCGAGCCCGGTTGACTTCCTGAAAAGCGTCTTTCACCTGGTCGGGCGGGGACGTGCTTTGCAATTTGACCGCGACGATCTCCACGCCCGCGTCGAAATCGTCGAGCATCTGTTGGATTTCCAGCTTCGCGTTGCCGGCGATCTCCTCGCGGCCGAACGTGAGCACCGCGTCTACACTGGTGTCGCCGACGAGCTTTCTCAGCACCGATTCGGACACGTCGCGAATCGTGCCGGGCACGGCAGCGTTCGGATCGTCGCGGACGCCGGCAGGCAGCGACTCCGTTCGAATCTTCTCCACGTCACCGATGTGAAACAGATATGCGGCGGAATCTTTCACGCGGTACTGCACGATCCATTCGACGTTGGCCAGATTCATGTCGCCGGTAAGCATCTCGGCGACATTCAAATGCTCAGGACCGGTCGGAACATACTGCGTTACGCGGCCCGCACGTTCCGTTTCGAAACCGAACTCCAACGTCTGAATCCGTTCTACCGGGACGTCGTAAGCCCGTTCGATGGGCCATGGCAGCTTCCCATGCAGTCCGGGCGGCGTAGTTCTGACGTGCTTGCCGAACCGCAGCACAACGCCTTCGTCGCTCGCGTCCACCCGGTAGAACACGGTCGACAATTCGAACACAACGAGCAGGGCCAGTGAGACAAGTGCGATGCCCGGCCAATTCCGCCGCAATGCCGCTGCGAAGCCGCCGGGTCCACTCCAGTCCTCGACAAAGTCGCGTATGTCCATGACGAATACCTCCCACAAACTATAGCTTCCTCACGGCGTGTGGCCGCAACCAAACGAATAGGGGGTTAGGCTGTTAGGGATGTCGAGTTCACGCCCCTAATAGCCTAACAACCTAACAACCTAACAGCCTAATTATAGGAGATTCTACGCGTGCCACCAGCCCCCCCGAGAATATCACACGAAAACCTTTTGGTAAGCTAGGCAAGGTAATCGTCGTTCCCAAAGAACATCTCCTGACAACGATTTCCGCGCTGTGTGATATGGTGCGGGCATCCTGGAACCACCACTCTCGCCATGCCCCCCATTATGCCGACACCCCAAAAGGCGTCAAGAGAAATCAGTATTGCATCCCCGGAATTCGCGGAATTTGCGGAAATGCGAATGGGGTCCGGGGCGTATATCGGCAACACTATTCCCTTCGGCATGCCGGAATGATGCCTTTTTCAGCGAGTTGTTTTTCGTGGTGAATAGTCAGAGTGTCGATCATGTCAACGCGGCCAAGGAGCATGTATAGAATGCCCGCGATCTTTCTGGTGTCGAGGTCGCGTTCTGGATTGCTCCACACGTCATGGAGCCATTTTTCTTGGTCTTTGATCGTGCCAATTGCGGAAGGGTCGGACATTCGTTGAATCCTTATGTAATGTGAATGTAAATCAGTCGCTAGGCGGAAAAATAAAGAACGCGATGGGACCGAGCCAGATAGTGATTCTCCAGAGTCCGGGCTTGCCGTGCATGAATGCAGCGGCCGTGCCACACAATGCCCAGATGAGGCCGAATACTGTTGCGATGGCTTCCACGGGCTTGTTCCTTTTGCCGGATAACGACCAAGCTAACCCGCCGGGAACAGGCCGGCGCGAACGACGCCGATTTCAGGAACCGCTCAACTCGCCGATCTGTTCCCGGTCGGGTTGAGCGCCTTGTTGGGTGGCGTATTGCGGCGACGGCCTACACCTGCTGAACTTCAGATGCCCTTAGTCCGATCAGCTTATCACGTGCGCGAACAACATCATCCGTGTTCGAAGGACGGTACGCAATGTCCTGTGCGGTCTCTTGGAACACCAACTTGCGGTATTGGTTGTAGCCCTCGTTTACCGGTCTCGATGCAAGAAGCTTCAGTCGATGCGCGATTCGTAACCGTTTCATTTGAAGTTCGACAGGTGGAATCTTGCCCTCAGCACCGCGCTCAGCAATGGCCAATTCGTTGTCCCGCACGAGATCAATCACCTCAAGGTATAGTTCGAGTTGTAAGCGATCCCGTCGGCTACGTAGTTCGCGACGCTCAATCCACTGTTGCGTGAGGTACGCCACGATGCCGGTGGCAATTAAACTGCCGAGTAGGGCACCGGCAACACCGCCCAATAATGCGTCGGATATTGCGAATACAAGAACCATAGGTCATTCACCAGATGCCCAAGGCGAAAAGCAGAGTACACAACGCCGATAGGCCAGAACCGACCACCGCAAGCACAACAACACACCCAGCTTTGTCGATTGCTGATCCCTCCCTTCCAGCCCAGTTTTCGATCGGCTCACCCCATCTCAGATAGAAGTGCTGAGCCATGAGTTGCAACTTGTACGAAATGATTGCATCAGTCGACCGCAATAGAGCGACCCCGTATCCATCCGATAGTTCTGGCTGCGGCTGGCTTAGGCTTGCTCGGAGTTTGTGCAGCATGTCACGCAGGTCGCGACGCAGAACGCGATAAGTCTTTGCAAACTGCGGCTTGATGTGGCAGTTATCGCAGACGTCGGCAAGCTGCATCTTACTTACAGCGATGGTCTCCTCCTCATGTTGTTGGATCAACAATTGCTCGTGCTCTGGGAGCGCTGACAGCAATTCGGCCGTCAATCGTGGCCATCCGTCGTGGTCTTCAGTCATTGTCTTACACACCCCTTACGAAGCCACCCAACGTCAGCCATGACCGGGATCGCGCGGTGGATGGTCCATTTGAAGGTATTCCGCGGACATAATACTGATTTCTCTTGATACCTTTCAGCTTCTCAGCATAATGGTAGTATTGTGTCTCCGAATACCCCTGCGCATCGTTTGTACCCCTTGCAATGTGTCTACTCCCGTTTGTAGAGACTTAGAATCCATAAGAAATACGATTTGGTCTCCTCGTCTTCATCAGGGTTAATAGACAGATAGAACCTGGGGAACTCCTTGGTGTATGTGGGCGGCGCGTCCGGTATTGTACCAAAGAACGCATCTAGCGGCTCGCAAAGCTCGGTGGGCATAATTCTGTTCTCCAGCTTTGCTACCACGTCTTTCGGGACTGCCCCGGCGATTTGCGTACAGTTGTTGCAAATGAGCGTATATGATTTGCTCAAGGTGGCCAGTGGTTTCCTCATGAACGGAACCTTTATCCCCGGGCCAGTTGGCTGCTCTCCGACGACGTGAAGTGTAATCGCCTCGCACTCGGTGCAGCCATGGAGTAGTGGTGTTATGTGCGAGAGAATTGTCACCGGAAAGCCTACGTTGTAATGCAAATCCCCCTTAAGTAATCCATGAGCGTCGCGACTAGCCATTTTGTTTGTTCTCTTTCCGCTACCTTCAGCACGCGAAAAATGGTTCCCACTACTATTCGGTAGTATATTGCCCGCCCTGGTCCCACGCAAGGACCCTCCGATGTCCTTTGAGACACGCGGGCCGGGGACGGCGTGCCTGCGGCCTGGGGCCGGCTGGCTTCATGGCCGGGTTGAAGGGCTGGCATGGCTGGCGCGGCTTGCCCCGTCTTTCGCCCCTCGCCCCTGGGACTGGCCGAAAAGTGTACTTGACATCTGTACACTGGCCTGGTATGTTGGGCCGTATCCTGGCGGGTCCGGCCGCTCCCGCTCAGAGTATTTTTTGGGGGGGAACCTCCCTTGACTCGTCGCCCTAGACTAAAATAGGTTTGTGCGTCTTCGGGGCCACCTGCTTCCCATGCCCCCGGTTGGTAGTGTAAACTAGAAGATAGACGGAGCACCATTCTCCTGCTGCCGATAAGATGGTAGGGGAACGGCGCGGCTAAGGATTCCGGGTCGAACGACAATCTGGAGATTTGTTCTATGGAGACTCGCCATATTCCGCTCCGAATCGTCTTTTACAAAGACGATAGCGATTGGGTAGCGCATTGTCTGGAGTTTGACCTCTTGGGTAACGGCCCGACTTAGTTCAAGTTTTGCACATATTTCAACCGTTTTCGAGGCGGTTGCTCGGCGTTTTTGTTGGTCGGTTCAGCGGGCTGGACTCGCCGTCGACCCCTTGGGGCCGACGCGCGGCGCTCTCAGCCCGCCAAGCTGAGAAAA
>JAUWHT010000384.1 GCA_030605745.1 Pirellulales bacterium
CAATAGTGTGGTGAACAAGTACTGTACAAGATGCGCGCACGGCGCGCAGAAGTTACAACGATAGACTCTAACCCAATCAAACAACTACTCTACTTAGCCGTTACACCAACCTGCGGAAAATCGGGCTTGCCCGGCGCGTTATTTGTTGGTCAATACGCCCGAATACTGACTGACGCGCCGGGCAAGCCCGGCGGCTAAACTACCTGGCCGAGACAGTTGCAAGCGGCGTGCCAAGGGATTGGCTGTTTCGGCGGCGCCGACGGGAGCAGGCGCAAGTCGTGTTCTAGCAGCAACTTGCGCCGACACTCTCCCGGCCGAGTGCGAGCCGCAGCGGAAACCTGCTATCCGTCGCGTTGATCGGCAGTACGGCCGTGATGCCCAAATGCATCCCCTGTTGACCTTGCACAACACCCCCGAAGTGTTGCGGTCAATCGGTGCTTTGGGGCAAACGAACCGATCGTGTTCGTCGTGGATGAAGACCCGGCTGCACGCCGCTCGGTGGCGGCGATGGTAGAGTCGAACGGTACGGCAGTCAGGACGTACGCTTCGGCCAGACAATTCTTAGACAGCTTCAACGCTTCGCAATTCGGCTGCCTGGTAGTTGAAGTGCAACTGACCGGCATGAGCGGCCTGGAACTCCAGGAGCACCTTCGCGACCAGGGAATCGCCCTGCCAGCGATTGTCGTTACCGCAGGTGGCAACGTTCCCACAGCAGTCCGTGCAATACGCAACGGTGCAATTGCTTTCCTGGAAAAACCGCTGCGCGAAGAGGAGTTGTGGGAGAATATCCGTAAGGCGTTCGACCGCCATCGAAAGTACACCGAGCACAAAGCGCACCAGGCGGAACTCAAAGCGCGGCTGGCCCGACTCGCACAGCAAGAGGACTAGCCCGCGCAAGATTTCTGCCGAAGCGAGAGCACAACCGTGGGGCAGGCGGCCGCGCACTGCGCAGCCACCTTGCGCAGGGCCTCATCTTCCCGAACACACTCAGTTAATCTTTCATCAGCTTCTCTCGCAGTATCTTTGCGATATGCTCGTTGTACTCGCCGGAACTGGTTCTGGGTGGAATCCACTTGTCGTAGTCGAAGTCGGGGAAGTTCAACGGTTCGCCCAGTCCTTTATGCACCACGTAGAAATCCCGAACCTTCGCAGCATTCTCTGCAGTGTCATAATGCCCGAGCTTGATCGTCCGCGCGGGCATGTCCTTTGCGAGGCGTTGCAGCACGCAGCCGACATGAATCGTCACTCCCTTGAAATCCATGGCGGCATTGATTTGCGGTCCGCCGCCGTAATCGCCGACCCAGATGTTCTCGTGCGTTTCCGTAACGCGATCGGGCCAGGCGACGCCCAGCCGCACCTGGGTGTCCGGCGCGAATCTGTTTAACAGTCCGATCAGCTCTTTCACTCTCATCTTATCACTCGAACGGTAAACGGGGACTCGGGGCTCGGGGCTCGGGAAATTGGTTATGTCCCCTCAGTCCCGAGCCCCGAGTCCCTTGGGACAATACCAGAAACAGCGCCCGCACGCCACGCAGGTAGCCCGATTGGGTTCGTAGTCGGCGCGCCGGCGTCGGACGGCCAGGTGGATCTGTTAGCCGCCGGCTATTGCAGCACCGCAAGTTTGCTCCCACTAGCCGAGCCCATGGCCGGGGGACTATAATGAAATTCGCGGCCGATGCCCGTGGTCGCTATTTCCCCTATTCTATCGAGTTTACGGATCAAGGATACGGCCATGCCTGTCCCTATGGAACTCTCGCGGATCATTATCAGCGAGACAAACGAACAGCAGGTAATCTACCTGAAGGAAATCGACGGCGAGCGGACCTTTCCCATCCTGATCGGGTTCTTCGAGGCCACCAGCATCGACCGGCGGGTAAAGAACTGGCCGTCGCCTCGACCGCTGACCCACGACCTTATCGTCGGGGTGGTGGAAAACCTTGGGGCCGAGTTCCAGGACGTGATCATCAGCGAACTGAAGGATCACACATATTTCGCCAAGCTCCGCGTCCGGCAGGAGGGCGAGCTGATCGAAATCGACGCCCGACCGTCCGACGCCATCGCCGTGGCTGTCACGTGCGATCCGGTCCTGCCGATTTACGTCAATGAGGACGTGCTTAACGACGTGTTGGGGGAATAGGGATTGGGGATTACTTAGTTCAAGTTTTGCACATATTTCAACCGTTTTCGAGGCGGTTGCTCGGCGTTTTTGTTGGTCGGTTCAGCGGGCTGGACTCGCCGTCGACCCCTTGGGGCCGACGCGCGGCGCTCTCAGCCCGCCAAGCTGAGAAAA
>JAUWHT010000204.1 GCA_030605745.1 Pirellulales bacterium
GTTGCACATGGCGGGCAAGACGGTGGCGGAGGCCAAAACGGCGTTGGAGAAGCACCTCTCGCAGTATTTCGACTCGCCCGAGGCCACCGTCGACGTGATCGCCTACAACAGCAAGGTGTATTACGTGGTGACCGAGGGAGCGGGCCTGGGTGACAACATCGTGCGGATACCGATCACGGGCAACGAGACGGTACTGGACGCGATCAGCAGCGTTGGCGGGCTGTCGCAGCTATCCAGCACGAACATTTGGATTGCCCGGCCTGCACCGGGCGGTTTCGGCTACGAGCAGATTCTGCCGGTGGACTACGACGCGATTACTCGGGGCGGTTCTACAGGAACGAATTACCAGCTTCTGCCGGGCGATCGGGTATTCATTGCCCAGGACGGGATGCTGGCATTGACGAATTTCCTTGGCAAGCTGGTCGGCCCGGTCGAGCGGATCGCCGGCGTAGCCTCGCTGAGCACCTCAACCATCCGCGGCTTCCAGATGCTCGGCCGCAGCTACAACAAACGGTATTACTAATCGGGCTAAACGTCGGGGCTCCCGCGAGGGGGCAAGGACCACTCCGTAACATTTCAGCCGTTTGAAGTAGTTTTCGCAAAAACTCTATTCGGCTGAAAACTGTTACCAATTGACAAATTGGCCAGGTCGGCGTAAAATGTAAGCGAGTAGGGACCATCTAGCCTGGATTATTCATGAAGGCGTTTGTTGTCCTCGTAAGTGCTTTTAGGATAAGCACTTACGAGGGAACCACCCAAAGGCACTATGTTTCCGGCAGGTGCGGCAAATACCGATGTTTCGTGCGATCATGAATAATACGGGTCTAGCGGATATTAACCTCTCCGTTGTACCGGTTGGACCCAGGAGGAAATTGCGATGAACACAACCATTGGAATAGGGATTTTACTGTTAGGTGGGTGGGTGCTTCCGCCGGTCGATCCGGTTGCTGAGCAGCCGGCTTCGACGATCGAGCCGATGCTGGACTTGTGGCCGGATTCTCCGACGCCGGAGCCGGAGGCGCATCCTACTGATGTGCCGCGGTTAGCTCCGCAGCGCGACGAGGGTTCGCCTCGGACGGAGCCGCGGCGGCGGCAGATGCCGGTGGCGCCGACCGGTCCTGGGGCAGGGTCCCGGGTTCCGCTGGGTGCCCCGACGGCAGATTTGGCGCCAGGCTATGGCGGTTTGGGACAAGCACCCGGAATGAACCCCTATCGCATGTCGGCAGCGACCCACGGGCGTCGAACGGGCGGCACGGGCAAAGCGTTTACCGGCTATCGGAGGGCTTCGGCAATCAGCCCGTACTTGAACCTCTACCGAACCGACAACTCCTTCGGCACCGTCGACAACTACTACACCCTGGTCAAACCGCTTGTGGACCAGCGGACTAAGAACACGCGGTTCAATACCCAAATTCGCGGGCTTCAGAACACCAGCCGTCATCAAGGCGCGGCGATTCATACCCTGGACCGAGAGACGCGGACCCTACAGGGGATTTCCACCCCGCAGTACTACCAGAACTACAGAGACTACTATCCGGGGTCGCGGAGGTAGCGGCCGGGCTTCAGTTCCTCTGTTCCGGCCGTCGCAAGACGTATTTGCGCGCAATCCACCAGATGGCGATTCCCGCCGCCAGGCCCAGCAGGTTCTCGGCGAAGTCCCTCAACTCGATGGTTCGCAAGGGCACCAGGGCTTGCAGCAGTTCGGTTGTGATCGCGTAGACCGTCAGCAAGCCGGCCAGCAGTGCGTGCTCCAGGGACACGCGGCTGGCCAGGACCAGCACTCCCAGCACGGCGAACAGCGCAAAATGCACGCCCACCCCCGTGGAATAACCGGGAATTCGTTGGATGCCGAAAAGCGCTCCGGGGTCCGGCACCAACAGCAGCACCGTCAACAGGACCCAATAGGCAGCACAGATTAGGCGGAGGATTAGCATGGAGAGCCTCTCGCATCATTGTCGAAGCGACCAATATAGGATTTCTATAGCAAATTCCGATTTTGTCTAGTGCGCCCGTAGCTCAACGGACAGAGCAGCGGACTTCTAATCCGCAGGTTGCAGGTTCGAGTCCTGCCGGGCGCGCTTTCGCCAACACTCGCCACCGTGTTGCCGCTTGAAAATTGATGGTATGTTACCTGCTTTTCCGTTTTTCGGTTTTCGACTTTCGCGGCATGACCTTCTTTAGTGGCCGGGCGGAGCTTCTACAGCACGCTAATCTTAATCTTCCCGTCGTGCCGGACCGATGCAAGAAAAGGGCCGGACTGCCTGGCGCGGCCTTCGGCCGCAACCAAAGGGTTCAGGGTTCAGGATTTTGGTGTGAAATCGAATACGGTTGGTAGCGAAGTCCTGAACCCTGAACCCTAAAACCAGTACGAGCAAAAGTTTGCCAGGAAAACAAGCTTTTACGGGTTTGTAATACAGAGCAGTTGTTCGGCCTGTGTAATGATCCTATAATTGAAGGGGCAGCTTAGTTCAAGTTTTGCACATATTTCAACCGTTTTCGAGGCGGTTGCTCGGCGTTTTTGTTGGTCGGTTCAGCGGGCTGGACTCGCCGTCGACCCCTTGGGGCCGACGCGCGGCGCTCTCAGCCCGCCAAGCTGAGAAAAT
>JAUWHT010000197.1 GCA_030605745.1 Pirellulales bacterium
CGACCCCTTGCCGCATCCCGGCCAGTGCCACGGCCCGATACATCGCGCCCGTATCCAGGAACCTGAACCCCAACCGTCGGGCCAACGCCCGGGCGACCGTGCTCTTTCCGGCGCCGGCAGGTCCGTCGATGGTGATGATCATGGTTAGGGGCGAGGGGCGAGGGATTAGGGTTTAGCGGCCGCCGGTACGGCGGCCTTGGCTTGGCCATTTCTATTATGACGTAACGCATCTGGATTAGCAACCTGATCGTCAGGCTTCATACACTAATAGCCGGCGGCTAACAGCCGCCGGGTGAACCCGCGGGGCGTTGCCCCCCGGCTATTGTGTGACACGCGCCGCGGCGCTACAATTGTCCACGATCTTTCGACCTCGTACCTCTTTTACTCCGAAGCCCGACGCCAATGTCACAGCGCACGCTGGTCCTGGTCGTGTTCTACGGCTTGACGGTGTTCCTGTTGCAGCTTCGGCCGAACCATGACGTGGACCTTTTCTGGCGGGTGAAGACGGGTGAACTGATGCTCGAGCGGGGCGAGCTGATCCGCACCGACCAGTTCACCGCGACACACGCACACGAGCCCGTCCCGCCAATTGGCTGTCTGTCAGACGTTTTCTACGCCGTTCTCTACCGGATTGGTTCCTGGCGCCTGCTTTCGCAAGTGAACGCTTTGGTGTTTGCAGGAGCGCTGCTGATCGCGGCGTTGACGGTTCGCCGGCAAGAGACCTCGACGTTTGCCAGTCTGCTGGGCCTGAGCTTGGGCCTGCTGGTCGCCATGCCGCACTGTGCAACCCGGCCGCAGAGCTTTGCCATATTCGGATTTGCCTTGTTGCTGCTGGTGGCCGAAGCGGAGATTCGCGCCTGGTGGAAACTCGTCCTGGCCGGGCTGATACTGCTCATCTGGCAGAACATGCACCCCTCGGTGATACTCGCCGCTATAGTCCTGGGCGCCCGGGCGGGGGCCGGATGGCTGCGACTGTTGCGCGACCGCCGGGCAGCCAAACCGTGGGTGGCGACCGTGATTGCCTTATTGGCTGTGCTCAGCACCGTTGCGACGCCGATGGGCCTGAGCATCTTTGCAACTTCGGCACGCAACGCCCAGATCGCCCGGGAACTTGGTGTCGCCGAGTGGATGCCGTTGTGGCACCAGACAACACGGGCGGCGGCGCCGACGTTTTGGATTCCTTTCGCAATTTCGCTGTTGCTGCTGATTCGCCTGCGCCGGCGGGTACGTCTGGAAGACCTGGCCACGTTTGTCGTACTGGCCGGGATCACCTTGCCCGTTTACCGCTTCTCGCTGTTCTTCGCCGTGGCTATGGTGCCCGTGTGGTCGCGGTGGATTGCTCTTGCGTGGTCTGGTGTTTTGCCCGCGCAAGGCCAAAGCGCGGAGCAAGCCCCGCCGCTACACTGTGGTGTCATCTTGGCGGTGCTGCTATTGGCCCTGATCGCGCCGCGTCTGATGTGTGTGCCGCTGTTCGATCGGCAGTTGCCGTTGGCCGGGATCGAGCGGCTGCGTGAGCTTGGTGTCCGCGGCGTGATATACAACTACCGCGAGTGGGGCGGCCCGCTGATCTGGGCCGGATATCCCAACTGGAAAGTGACCATCGACGGCCGCCTGTACCTCTTCACACCGGAAGACTGGCGTCGCTACAACCAGATCGCACTGGGCCAGGTCCCCGTTGCCCGGGTCGAACAGTGGTACAAGCCCAAGGCCTTCTTCCTCCGCCCCAGTTACCACAAACGTTTCATCAAGCTGCTGCAACAAAGCAACAACTGGAAGGAAACGTTCGCCGACGAGAACGCCGCTGTGTTTACCAGGTCAGGTAATGCTAAGCCACAGGCGGCTACTCGGCAAACCGGGCTTCAACCTCGGCCCACTCATGCGGGCCAAGTTCTACCGTGACCTGATCGCCGCTGACCGGCAACTCGGGCGGCGGGGTGTCGGTGGAACTTGTCTTTCGGGCGGACTCAACCTGCCTGAACGAACGTAGGCCCAAGCGGACCTTCCGACCGTCGGTTTCCAACAGCCGTACTCGGTACCCGGCAACTCGGCTATCGGAAAACAAT
>JAUWHT010000146.1 GCA_030605745.1 Pirellulales bacterium
TGAGATCTCAGAACGTGTTTTAAATCTCCCTTTGGGAGAGGGGCAGAGGGTGAGGGCGGCATGGATCACACCGTAAATAGCGGGGGTTTCTTGCCGAATAACCCTCACCCTAACCCTCTCCCGGAGGGGGAGGGGACTCGCATCGGTAATTTCAAACCACGTTCTTAGATATTGGCGCGACCAACGGTCGCGGCTTTATATTGGCGCGACCAACGGTCGCGGCTTTATGAGGTTACCCCTTCTCTAACAATCCCTTGTAGTTGCGCATCACCAGGTGGCTGTCGATCTTCTGGACCAGGTCGAAGGCCACGCTGACGGCGATCAGCAGGCCGGTTCCGCCGTAGAAACTGGCCACGGTGTAGTCGATTTTCATCCAGCCGGCGATAATCGTGGGGATGATGGCCACCAGGGCCAGGAACCCGGCCCCCACGTACGTGATCCGCACCATAACCCTTTCCAGGTAGTCGGCGGTCCGTTTGCCCGGCCGGTACCCGGGCAGAAAGGTTCCGTAGTTCTTCAGGTTATCGGCCATATCCTTGGGGTTGAAGGTAATCGCCGTCCAGAAGTAGCAGAAGAAGTAGATCATGGCAACGTACATCACGTTGTAGACGAACGAATCGCCTCGCTGAAAGGCCTGCGACAGGGCCCTCAGCCAGCCCTGCTCTGAGTAATACTGCGACACGTAACTAAACAGCACCGAGGGGAACAGCAGCAGGCTGCTGGCAAAGATGATCGGCATGACGCCCGCCTGGTTGACGCGCAGCGGCAGGTATTGCCGTGTTCCACCGTAAACGCGGCGACCGCGGACGTGCTTGGCGCTTTGGGTGGGAATCCGGCGTTGGCCCTGGGTGATGAATACGATGCCGAACACCACGCCCACGAACAATACGGCCAGCACCAGCAGCGTTTCCACGCCGACTTGTCCCCGGCCGCTGCCTAGCTCGATGCCGCCCGCCTCGATCATCGGTCCGAGCAGTCGGTACCCGGCGGCCGGCATTCGGGCGAGGATGCCGGCCATAATCAATAGGCTGATGCCGTTGCCGATGCCATACTCGTCGATCTGTTCACCCAGCCACATCAGGAACACGGTTCCGGCGGTCATCGTCAGCACGCCGGTAAGCTGCCAGCCGAAGCCCAGGCTGCCACCGGGGCTGAGGAACTCCTCGTGAACCAGGCCGTTCTTAATCAAGAAGCCCACGTAGAACCAGCTTTGGCCAAGGCAGAGCACGACGGTAGCATAGCGGGTGTATTCGTTGATTTTTTTCCGCCCGCTTTCCCCCTCCTTTTGCAACCGTTCCAGCGGCGGATAGACGCTTCCGAGAAGTTGGAAGATAATCGAGGCGGAGATGTAGGGCATGATACCCAGGCCGAAGATAGTCGCCTGGCTGAGTTGGCTGGCGCTGAACACGGCTACCTGTTGCAGCAACTGGCCGAGTCCCGACGCGGAGTCCTGGCCGAAGAACGCCGTCATCTTGCCCTGGTCGACGATCGGCAGGGGGATCTGCCAGCCGATCCGGTAGATGGCCAGAAACAACAGCGTCAGCAGTATCTTCTGGCGCAGCTCGGGGATCGTGAAGATTACACGAATCTTTTCCCACATTGCTCGATCCGCCTTATGGAATCGCTATGATTTCACCACGGAGGCACGGAGGACACGGAGAGAAGAGAAAGACAATAACGTTTAGCCGTCGCGTCTACGCAGCGCGATGTCCCGGCGTGGACGCCGGGATTTAACTCTACTGTTTTTTCTCCGTGTCCTCCGTGCCTCCGTGGTGTGATTATTTGGATTTCTGCTTATTTTTCACGACCGGTGCTTTCCCGGGCAGGACGATGGCCTGGCCGCCTGTTTTCTCGATCTTTTCTATGGCTGCTTGGCTGAACTTGTGGGCTGATACTTTGAGCTTCTTGGTGAGCTTGCCGTCGGCGAGCACTTTCAGCAGGTCATAGCGTCCTTTGGCCAGGTTTTTGGCTTTGAGTGTCTCAGGAGTGACTTCCGCCCCATCGTCGAAACGTTGTTCCAGGTCTTCGAGGTTGACGATGGCTACGGTAGTGGCCCAGCGGTTATGGAAGCCCCGCTTGGGGACCCGCCGAACCAGCGGCATTTGTCCGCCTTCGAACGTCGGATGGACGGAGTACCCGGCGCGGGAGCGTTGCCCTTTGTGGCCACGGCCGCAGGTCTTGCCGCGACCGGACCCGGTTCCGCGACC
>JAUWHT010000019.1 GCA_030605745.1 Pirellulales bacterium
CGGCACCATTGGGCTGGTTGCTCCGATCTTTCCTTGCCATCGCCAGCCTCCTCGCACTGCTGCTAGCACATTTAGGCGCAACAGGGGAGGCAATAGCATAACAACCCCGCTATTTCTTGCCAACATCATGAGGCACTACCGGAATTTCCAATCTTCAGAGTTCCCAGCCGTCCGGCAGTGTTGTCTCCTTGGGCACAACGACGACACCGTCGCGGACCATGCCGTATGGAGTTTCGTCGGTCGCGTCAATGCCTTGGCGGTTGATCACCTGGACATTGCGGCCGATGCGGCAGTTCTTGTCGATGATGGCGCCTTCGATACGAGTTCCCTGTCCCACGCCCAGCGGTGGATACCCGTTGGACTTCCCGGCGGCGATCTGCTCGGACGCTTCGTAGAAATCATTGCCCATCAGGATCGAGTTGCGGATCGTCACCTCGCGGCCGATCAAACACCGCAGGCCGATCACACTGTTTTCGATCACTGCGCCCTGTTCGATTGTGCAGCCGTCGGCCACAAGGCTGCCGCGGATGGTCGCTCCTTCGACGCGCGACGGCGGTAAGAACCGCGCCCGAGAGTAGATCGGCGCCTCGGCCGAGGCCAACTCGAACGGCGGATCGCCGGCAGCCAGTTCCAGGTTGGCCTCGAAAAACGACTTGATCGTTCCAATGTCCGCCCAGTAGCCGTCGAACAGGTAAACCTGAACGTAGCGGCTGCGAATCGAGGCCGGGAAAACCTCCTTGCCGAAATCCTGGTAGTCGGTCTTCTCGAGCACCTCCAGCAGCGTATCGCGGTTGAACAAGTAGATGCCCATGCTGGCCAGGCAATCGCGGCCGCCGCTGGTGATTCCCTGGGCGTCGATCCAGGCGGGATCGGTGTGGATATGGTCGAGTTCCTGCTCGGTTTTCGGCTTTTCGAGGAAGCCGACCACCCGGCCCGTATCGTTCAGTCGCATGATTCCCAGTCCCGAGGCCTCTCTGCTGTGCACCGGCACGGCGGAGATCGTTACGTCGGCGCCGGCCTGCTCGTGCGAGGCGATCATCTGCTTGAAGTTCATCCGGTAGAGTTGATCGCCGGAGAGGATCAATACGTAGTCGATCCCCGGCTGCTGAAGATAGCGGAGGTTCTGCCGCACGGCGTCGGCGGTGCCCTGGTACCAGTTGGTGTTGGCAATCGTCTGCTGTGCCGCCAGGACCTCGACGAACCCGCGGTTGAACGGATCGAAGTTGTAGGTGCTCCGGATGTGACGGTGCAGGCTAACGGAGTTGAACTGGGTGAGGACGTAGATTCGGTTCAGTCCGCTATTGATGCAGTTAGACAGCGGGATATCGATCAACCGATATTTCCCGGCCACCGGCACCGCCGGCTTCGAGCGGAACTTCGTCAGCGGATACAAGCGGGCCCCCCGCCCGCCGCCCAGAACCAACGTGATTATGTTCTTCATGCAAATTCGGAATTGGGAACTGGGATTCTGACTTGGCCGTGTAGCGGCGGGGCTTGCCCCGCGCTCCAGCCACCTCCCAGTAGTCTATCAGCCTATCACCTTTAGTTTGAGGGGTGGTTGTTGATTTGAGGAGGCCAAAGTCGCTGTCGAGTTCCGATTTGGCTGGCTGCGCACAATATCAGGATTACGCAAAACTCCTATTATCCTTACTGTGTCAAGTTGCCCGCAAGTGAGGACGATAACGTGTAAGACGGATAAGCGGGCTGTTCTATGCGCGGGTAGGCACTGTGGTCCTGCCTGGACATTCGCACGGAGGTACGAATTTATGAAGAACCCGCTGCCCTTGATCATGCTGCTTGTGCTTTTCTGCGCGGCGCCGTCGCCGGCCGCCGATCTGGTCACGGATCGGGATCTTACTGTCCGACTGAACCAATTGGAGGCGCAAACCCAGGCGTTGCGTGCCGAATTGCAGTGGCTTAGAGAACATCCGGTTCGTCTGCCCGGCGCTATGACGACCCCCGCCAGCTTGTCGAGAAGCGTAACGGTCCCAACAGCCGAGCAGGCGGATTACATCTCGCGGACTGAATTCCGGGCACAGATGAAGAAGCTGGCCTGGACCAAGGGCGATTGCCGGGTCGTGCCGTACGGGATTCTATGGGGCAACATGGTCGGTGCGACGGCACGCACGACCCCCGGGTCGTACACGTTGTACGTACCATCGGCCGAAGATCAGGGCGAGGGCCAGTTCGTTGTTGACGGCAGAACAACCCGGATGGGACTGGATGTAGCTGGTCCAAGACTATGGCTGTTCAACTGCGCCAGAGTTGGAGGCCGGGTCGAATTCGACTTCCAAGGCAATTTCAGCAGCACCGAGAATAGGGGTGGAGTCCTGCTTCGACACGCATACGCCGAGCTAAAGAACGACGAGTTCCGTCTCCTGCTGGGTCAAACCTGGGATGTCGTCTCGCCGCTGGTTCCCGGCACGATCATGTACTCGGTCTGCTGGGACGGCGGCAACATCGGATATCGTCGAGGCCAACTGCGGGGCGAACGGTACCTGGCCTTTTCCGATACCTTCTTGCTCACACTGCAAGGCTCGCTCAACCAGAACATCGTCAGTGACTTCGTCACCGACCCGCTGGTTCGCAGCGAGGCCGCCGGCTGGCCGCTGATCGAAGGACGCACGGCGGTAACCTTAGGACCCCGCGGCGGGTACCACAAACCGATTACATTCGGCGTATCCGGCCACATCGGCGAGCAGGGATTCGACGTCTTGGACGCAGGCGGCCAAATCCTGGTCGACGATGTGCGGCGACGAACCTGGTCACTGAACGTTGACGTCAACACCCCGATCACCGACCGCTTGGGATTCAAGGGTGAGTTCTTCACCGGCGAGAACCTGAGCACGTTCCTCGGAGGCATCGGCCAGGGTATCAATACGACTACCAGAAGAACAATCCGCTCGACCGGCGGCTGGCTGGAAACCTACTATTACTTGGGCCCTTCCCTGCACACCCACGTCGGCTACGGGCTGGACGACCCGTTCAACACCGACATAACCACCGGGCGAACGTACAACCAGTTCTGCTTCGGCAATCTTATCTACGACGTGACCAAGAAGTTCCAGCTTGGCTTCGAGGTCAGTTCCTGGAAGACGCTGTACGCGACCAAGCAGCCCGGCAAATCGCTCCGCTTCGAGTTCGCCGCGAAGTACGGGTTCTGAATTGCTTACGGCATCTGGACGACCTCGCCATCGGCAATGGCACCCAGACACTGCCAGGTGTGCAGATCGATCGTGTCGCTGATGAAGCTGACATGCCCGTCCACGAAAACGACGTTTACTCCGCCCGGGTGGCGGCTGCGGGCGGCGGCATGCATCACATCCCATTGGCATCCAGCAGAATTGTCGCATGGCATGTGCGGTGCATCGACACAGTTCAAGCTACCACCTCCCGAAGGCATCACGTCGCCTACGTCGGTATTGGGTAGGTTACGGTGGGTGTAGCAAAACGACCCCATCATGTGCCATGCCCATAAGCCACGCGCGTCCCATACGTCTGAAGTGCTCTTGGAATCATCCTGTCCGGCGAGCACTTCGCTGGACATAATGGTATTGGAAGTCCCGTCCTGGAAGTTGTTCCAGCGGCGCGAGCCGTCCATCCGGAAGGCTCCATCCGTCTCAAAATCGACGCCGGTGCGGTCCGGATGTGTCGTGATGTTCTTCTGGTTCGCGTCGCGGAGCATGGTGTCGGTGCCGAAGCAGACGACGTAGTTGGAGCGACCCATCTCAGTTCCGAAAACGGCATTAGCGGCCGTCCGCCCCGATGAATTGTCGCTGGGACATTGATAGACCGGAATCTGCGTTCCGGTCGCCTCGCGATTGCCCGAATTGACGTTTCGAATGCCGAAGTCATATTGGGCGAGCACATTGGACTGCTCAAGGAAGGGCAGCAGCATTGCCTGGGCAGTATGTCCCGGCAATCCCCGGGGCGACGGCTGGGTGCTCAGCGGCGAGGCAACCAGCCCGATGGGAAGCGCCCCGTGCTGCGTGGCGTAGTTATGTACGGCCAGGCCGATCTGCTTCAGGTTATTGGCACACTGCATCCGTCGTGCCGCTTCCCGTGCAGCCTGAACTGCCGGCAGCAGTAACGCAACCAAGGTGCCGATGATCGCGATCACTACCAACAGTTCGACCAGCGAAAAACCAGTTTGACGATTGGCAGACTTCATCTTTTCCACCTCCGGGCGTACCGAAAGACGCACAAAAAGGCTAAGAAGGCCATGACCAACAGAACGACTGTCGACGGCTCCGGAACGGATGTGACCTCCAAATAGGGCCGGAGATGCTCATATTTGCCTTCATAGTCTTTGCTGTAGAACCAGGCGCCCCAGCCGTGCGGGTCCTCACCGTACAGCGGATCGTAGACGCTCACCGGATGCCACAACTCCTCAGCATCCAGAACAACCAATCCATAATTGTCCTCCTCGCCGCTCTGCCACTTTTGAACAAGGCCGGTCACATCCCATTCCATCCAGCCAAAGCTATCCGGCACATCGGCCGTGGCCCAAACCTCATCGCCGCCCCAGTGATCGGTTCCATTATAGTCGCGGTAGGGGAAATCTCCGCCGCCGAGATTGTCCGCGGGAGTGTAACCCGGCGGATCCTCGTAACCGTCGGGCAACGTGGCATGGTCGTCGATGTGCACGTTGTAATACGTGGTCCACTTCTCTGCGGTGGTTCCATCGTTGCTCCGGTTTTCCCAACTTGACCCTACAGTAGTTCCTGGAACCCCAGGTTTCGTCCCGGTGCCCTCGACCCAGTCGTTCAGCAATCGGCGGACTTGGTAGGTTCGACCGACGGGGTCCTGTCCACCGACCCACTTCTTGTAGTAATAAAGCCCCAGTTTCGCCTCGAGCACCGGCTGGTCGATGCCGGATAGATCGAAGTGAAGTATGGAGCGCATGCTCTTGGGTTCCGCGGACGACCAATTTCCGTCTCCAGATCTTACCCGAAGTTTTACATCACCACCGTAGTTAGTCTCGCTGCCGGAACTCGTGCAACGGCTCAAATAATTGTCTTTGGTAGGCGTGAGGATTGTGGCCGCCTGAGTCTGGGTGACGAGACTAGCCATCAAGCCGAAGGTTACCGCAGCGAGAACATGGAACCTGCCCTTATGTTTGCTGAAACAGTCTGCTACTTGAAACATGATTGACCTTTCTGTTGGCTGTCGCTGAACGGTTGGTTCATCAGGCCCGATCAGCCTTTGGTTTGTGTGTCTGGGAAAACAAAAAACCGTTGTTCAGCCGCCTCGTGCTGAGAGGCGGGGGAGCTTAGTCTGCGGTCATTAGTATCACCTCCTTTGCTTAGATGGAATCGAGACTCACAATCAGCATCAGTGAGTATACTGAGAATCAGAAACAAGAGCAATACCCCGGCAGCCCCGATTGCGTATGTTTAGCCGCCGGGCTTGCCCGGCGCGTTTGGCATGGGGCAAATTGGCACTCGAAAAACGCGCCGGGCAAGCCCGGCGGCTAAACTGCATGCGCGCAACTCGTTGTGTCACAAGTTGTTGCGTCGACAGAAGAAGAGTGCTGCCCGGCATGTAGCGAGAATGGGGTCACCCGGGGCCCTCGGCCGGGTTATGATCCGGTCCGGGACGCTCGGACCAACCTTGCTGCCCCTTGGGCGAGCAACTCGTCGGCCACCTGGAGACCGATTTGGACCGGCTCGGCCGGATTGCCGAGAAGTGTGGATTCGATCTTTTGCGTGCCATCGCTGCTGAGAACACGGCCGGTTAGCGTCAGCCGATCGTCTTCGGTGCGGGCCCAGGCGGCGATTGGTGCCCGGCAGCCGCCCTGGAGTGCCGCGAGCATTGCCCGCTCGGCAAGCACCGCGCGATGCGTGGCCGTGTGATTCAACGGGGCGAGGGTTTCTCTGGTCGTGGGGTCGTCCTCTCGGGTTTCCAGTCCCAAGGCGCCCTGGCCGACTGCGGGCAAAACGATGGCCACGGACAGCACCTGTGTAATCTGCTCGGCCAGACCCAGCCGTCGCAGGCCGGCTTCGGCCAATACCACCGCGTCGTAGTTACAGTCACCTTGGCGGAGCTTTTGCAGCCGGGTGTCGATGTTGCCGCGAATGTCCTTCAGGTGTAGATCCGGCCGGACGTGCAGGAGCTGCGCCCGGCGGCGTAAGCTGCCGGTTCCCACGGTGGCGCCCTCGGGCAGTTCGTCCAGCGACGCGTGTTGCCGAGCGACCAGCACGTCGCTTACCGGTCCTCGCTCGGGGACCGCCGCCAGGCACAGCCCGGGCACCACGTCCGTTGGTAGATCTTTCAAGCTGTGCACCGCCAGATCGATCCGATCTTTCAGCAGGGCACGCTGGATTTCCTTGGTGAAAACGCCCGGGCTGCCGATCGCTTCGATTGGCTCCTGCTGTTGGTCGCCACGGGTGGTGATCGGCACCAACTCGACGGCAACGCCCAGCTTCTCCAACTGCGCGGCAACCCACCCCGCCTGCCATCGGGCCAAGGCGCTGGCTCGGGTGCCGAGTCGGATTGACGGAGAACGCATGGGAGTTAGTGGATAGTGGATAGTGGATAGTGGATAGTGGATAGTGGATAGTGGATAGTGGATAGTGGATAGT
>JAUWHT010000370.1 GCA_030605745.1 Pirellulales bacterium
TGCCACCCAACACTGTTCCGAGGCCTTTACCCCAGTAATGGCACGGTGCGGATTTATGACCGCTGGATGAACAGCTCCACGTCGAATCGCCGATTGGGGGCGCTCGATTTGACCACCTGCGCCGAGGTGATCTTTAGCACGCCGCTGGGCTGTCCGTCCGGTGATGCCGCTTCGTAGATGAACAGTCCCGGGTCGTTGGTCAGCCGGCGGGTGAACTTGTAGCGGGTGACAAGCAGCTTGACGAGTTTTTGGGCATCGCCGGTGGTGCCGCGGAAGGTAATCCGCTGCACCCGCTGCTGCGGGCTGAAGTAATAGGTCAGCGAGCCGGCCAGGTCCGATTCGTCTATGCCGGTTACCAGCGGCACGCGGTAACCTTGAAATTGGAGATACCCCAGGCCGGTCGATACCCGCGGCCAGCGACTCAGCACCCAGTCGACCGTCACGTCGAAGCGGAACACCTCGGCCAGTTCGCGGACCGGCGCTCCCTCCAATGGAAGTTCGCGTGGACCGGCGGCAAGCTGTCCTGTCGTTGCGTCGGACGAAGCACCCCCCGCCGATCCACCCGCGGCCGGCGTGCCCGGAAGCCACTCCCGGCGAACCGATTTCCAGTAATCGGGCGCCGAATAGTAAATTGCCGGGCCGGCTAGTGCGGTCGAAAGCAGGGCTGCTCCGAATGCTATCGTCTTGAACATCGCCACGTCCCCCAAGATATACCGGTCATCGGTAGGGATCGGCACAGCGGGCCGTTCGGCTTGCCGACGCCGTGGCCGACCGCCGCAGATTGCCCAGTGGGCGCGTTGGGTGCAAAACGCACAACCGGTATGAGCAGGACGTTTAGCCGCCGGGCTTGCCCGGCGCGTTGCCGTTCGAGCCAACCCACCTCTGTTGGGGTTACAGTTTAACTGCCACCCCAACAGAGGTGGCAATGAATTGCCACCCCCTCACCGCCTGCCACCATCCCTCACTGCCTACCGCAGAAGTTTTTCAGTGAAGCAAGTAACGTAGTGCAGGCTGCTGGCGGCGCCGCGGAATCCGACCACGTGCTTGTCGACGTCCATCTGCTGAGAGATGATCCGGCCGGCGTCAATGTCGAACCGGACCGTGCCGCTGCTCTCGCGCTGGATAAGCTGCGATTCGAGCGCCGGGTCGTCGATCGGCGTGAGGATCTGGGTGGCTACGCAGATGGTGGCCACACCGGTCTTGACACTTTTTAGCGTGAACGTCTGCCGTGCCTTGACCTTCTTGATCCCGCCGGTATCCAGCGGCACATCGATCTCCTGGGGAAACGACCAGGTATGACCGACTGCGACCGGCACCTCAGGCAAGGGGATCGTCATCTGGCCTTCGCTATGCGCAGCGGCGGCAGCGACCTGTTTCCGCTCACGTTTAAGGATCTTGCCTTTGGCGTCCATGGTGACGATCGAGAGGACAGCGCCGACCGATTTGGCAACGTCCTCGAACCCGGGCGGGGCACTCTTGTCAGCCTGGCTGTTGTAGCGGACCTCCGCCTGCCCGGAGAGTTTCTGCCGCATGTCGACACGTTCGACCTGATGGTGGAACGTGGCCGAGCTGTCGGGCTTTACGTCCTTGACCTTCCAGACCTTGACCGAGGTGCTGACGGTTTCGGCAGTTTGTGTGGTACCGGAGACCGTTGTACGGACTTTGACCCGATGCGCCACTTCCCAACGGAGTGTTTCGCCAGGGTGGAACTGATAGCGCAGCATGTACTTCGGAGCGCCGGCCTTGCGGTCCTCGCCGACGGCCGGCACAGCGGCAAACAGTCCGACTAGCAGACAGCAGGCGATTCTCGTCATGCTCGCTTCCTTTCGAGTAGTGGAAAGAAACCACAGATAAACGTAGTGGAAAGAAACCACAGATAAACTTGGCGCGGCCTTCGGCCGCAACCAAAGTGGATAGTGGATAGTGGTCAGTGGATAGTGGTCAGTGGATAGTGGTCAGTTGTCAGTGTCATTTTATTTGTTACGCTGCTTGAGAGCAGAAAGGGGCGTGGACGGCTTTT
>JAUWHT010000397.1 GCA_030605745.1 Pirellulales bacterium
GCATTGTAAAAGAACAACTTGACCGAATCGGCAACTGGGTGGCACGTCCCTGAGCAGAGCGAAGGGCGTGTTTTTCCGGCCCCCACGCCCATCACTTCGTTCTGGGCGTGCCACCCAATTGATCGAGTTATTGTGTTACAGTTCCTTAGTTCGTTTGAATACCAACGCGCCGGGCAAGCCCGGCGGCTAAACGGGGCCCACCCGGCTGTAGAAGTTGCTGAGCGTTCGGACGCGGTGCACCAGGTAGGCAACCGTTGCCCCCACCACTACCAAGGCCAGGGCAAAAATGATGTGACGATCGGCCCCGGCGTGGAAACCCGATTGAAGCTGCGGCCGCCAGTAGTAGAAGTCGACTACCAGAACGCCGTAAGAGACCAACGACAGCACCGTAATGAAGGAGACGAACCGCACACGGAACCACAGTCCGGACCCGACGATCAGCAGCGGATAGGCGACGATCAAGGGGCTGGCCGCGCCGTCGGCCACAAGCAACACCGCGAGCAACAGCAACGAGTCGAGCATACCCCAGACGAACCGCGCCAGTATCGACCACCGCCGGCTGTCGAGAAACTGCTGACATACGATCGACGCCAGCGCCCAAGCGCCGATCAACAGCGATATTTTCCAGTGGAAATCCCAGTCCACGACCCCGGCCGCATAGTTGACCAGTTCCACGCCGTAGAACACACCCAGGGCCCCAAGCCGGGAGGCCAAGGCCGGTTGCCGTCGGGTCCAGCTCCAAAGCCGCTGTCCGAGCCGCGGAGGCCGGACCTGGAGCGCTTCGCCCCGGGCAAAACGCTCCAAATCGTCGGCCAACGCGCCGGCCGAGGTGTAGCGGTCCTCCGGCGACTTGGCCAGGCACTTCAGGCAGATCAACTCCAGTGAGCGCGGGATCCGCGGGTTGACGGTCCTCGGCAGCGCCGGTTCGCGGCCCAGTACTTCCATCAGGGTATCGAGTGGGTTTTGCCGGCGGAACGGCGGCTGGCCGGTCAACAGTTCGTACAGGATCGCCCCCAGGCTGTAGGTGTCGGCGGCCGGTCCAAGCTGGCCGCTTCGGCCGGCCGCTTGCTCGGGCGCCATGTAGCTGGGCGTCCCGGCAATCACGCCGGTGGCCGTCATTTCCGAGTCGGGTGCAAGCACCTTCGCCAGCCCGAAGTCGGTCACGTACGGCTGGCCCTCGGCATCCAGCAGGATGTTCGACGGCTTCAGGTCGCGGTGCAGGATGCCTTGCCGGTGCAGGTGGTCGACCGCCCGGGCGACAGCGCCCAGCAGTCGAACGGCCGTTTCGATGTTGCCCGCGTGCTGGGCAATCCGCTGGGCCAGGCTTTCGCCCTCGATGTATTCCATGGCGAAGAAGTCTTGGCCGTGGAGCTGGCCGACCTCGTGGATGTGCACAATGTTCGGATGCCGCAGGCGTGCAGCGGCCTTGGCCTCGGCCTGGAACCGCCGGCGATGCTCCGCCGAGGCGAGGTGACCGGCAAGAATCATCTTCACAGCCACGGTCCGGTCGAGCCTCGTCTGACGCGCCTTGTAGACTACGCCCATCCCGCCGCGGCCGATCTCACTCACAAGTTCATACTGGCCGAAGGCACGCGGCAGATCGCCAGCCACCGGATGCACCTGAAGCGTTTCGTCCTCACCGCCGGTACCGCCCGCAGCCATCGGCGGGGCCAGCCCCTCCAGCACCTTCAGACAATCCACCGCCGAGGCCAACTCCGGATACTCCCGCAACAGGGTACCTCGATCCGGCGCTTCCCCAGCCTGAAGCCGAGCCAGATAGTCATCCAGCAGATCAACCGCGCGTTGGTCGTCGGCGGAACCATTCATCCTTCATCCTTCATCCTTCCCTCATCCCCCAGCACCTGTTGCAGCTTCTTGATCGCCCGCATCCACAGCATTTGCACGGCCGGGCGGGAACGGCCCATCCGCTGGGCTACCTCGCCGAACGCCAGCCGCTGGAGGTTGCGCAACACGATTACCTCTTGATAGTCTTCCGGCAACTCGGTCAATGCGGCGGTGACGCGCAGCTCGTTGTCCAGTTGTAGGAACTCCTGGCTGGGCGTCTGGCCGGGTGCGGCCGGCTCGGGGGCACCGGGCGAGAGGCTGTCGGCCGGGTCGCGAAAGCGGACTTCGCACCGGGCCTGGCGCTTCGCAGTACCCCGGTATTGACGTACGAAATCGGCCGCGTTGTGCACCAGAATCTTCCGCAGCCAGGCCAGCCATTCCTTCTCCGAGACGCCCTGGAACTTGTCGAAGTCGCGGTGCGCTTCGAGCATCGTCTGCTGCACCAGGTCCGAGGCGTCGACCTTAGTCCGCAGCCAGGTTTCCACGTGCGATCGTGCGACAAAGCCCAGGTAGCTACGGCATAGGGCGAACAGCCGGTTGCGGCACTCGGCATCGCCGCAGCGGGCCCGCTCGATCAACTCGGAAACGCCGGTCTTTTCCGCACCGGTCATGCGTTGTTCCTCATCCACCACATCGCGCCAGCCGTGTAGCGGCGGGGCTTGCCCCGCGCTCTCAAGCCGTGTAGCGGCGGGGCTTGCCCCGCGCTCTCAACTCACACGTTTGCGATACCACACAGCCTACCGCATTTGCCTGTAGATTTCCAGGCAGCCTTGCGACGAAGGACGGCATGGCCTACAATTCCTCCAATAGGAGACAGATCATGGAGCAAAGTGAACTCCTCAGAGAAATCAAATCCCGGCTGCAAGAGGCCTTCGGCGACCGCTTGCACGGAGTAGTGCTGTACGGCTCCGAAGCCCGCGGAGACGCCCGCGAAGACAGCGACATCGACATACTGATGCTACTGGAAGGGCCGATCCGCCTGGGGCGGGAT
>JAUWHT010000368.1 GCA_030605745.1 Pirellulales bacterium
GCATTGTAAAAGAACAACTTGACCGAATCGGCAACTGGGTGGCACGTCCCTGAGCAGAGCGAAGGGCGTGTTTTTCCGGCCCCCACGCCCATCACTTCGTTCTGGGCGTGCCACCCAATTGATCGAGTTATTGTGTTACAGCTCCTAACAACGCGTCGGGCAAGCCCGGCGGCTAAACAGGGATTGGTGATCTTGATGATCGGCCTCGTTTCCTGTAACCTGTCAAGCAAGGTAGAAATCATGATGATAAGAACCGCCGATCAACTTGCAAACCCTTGGGGGCAACACGTCATGGCACTTGACGACGTGACCGACCGCCTGGAGCGGATCACCGCCGCGCTTACGGAAGCGTCTGTACCTTATGCCTTGGTAGGCGGACAGGCCGTGGCAATGTGGGTGGCCACCAAGGACCCCGCCGCCGTACGCACCACAAAGGACGTCGATATTCTCATCCGCCGAGAGGACCTTCCGCGGGCGCGGGCCGCGGCCTTGGAAGTCGATATGGACTACTGCGAGGTGATCGGCGTGGGAATGTTCCTCGACCGCAACGACCCCAACCCGCGTCATGCCGTCCATCTGGTTTGGGCAGGTGAAAAAGCCAGACCGAATTACGATTTCCCCTCCCCGACGATCGACCAGCGGCAAACGCTCGCTCCCAACACTCAAGTAGTCTCCCTGGCCGGCTTGGTGCTGATGAAGCTCCTGTCCAATCGAGACCAGGACAGGGTTCATCTGCGCGACATGATCGAGGTGGACCTGATCGGCCGCCACATGATCGAGGACCTGCCGGACGAGTTGGCCTCTCGCCTGGACAGCCTGCTTACTGAGTCCGGCCGGTGAGTTGTGGGAATTTGCGCTGCGTTGCTCCTCTGCACACGTCCCGCAGCGATGCTGGAAATCGCACCACGCCGAAACACAACAGCGGCGCCACGAGCGAGCCCCAATACTGGTTGAACTCCTGGCCGACCATCGCAAACGCGGTGAGGAATATACACACCGTAAGCCCGCAGCGTAGTCCCAGCGGCGTGTGCCAGCCGGCCAATCCGAACAGGGCGGCCGCCAGGTACAACGCCGTGACCCATTGCGGCAGCAGCAGCAAATAGGCGTTCATCTGCGCGGTGGAGATCACAAACCCCGCCCCGGCGAACTGGAACCAGCCTTCCGGATGCGCCCGTGCGTCCGCCGTGATCCAACCGGCCGCTTGCGTGCAATGCCATGCGAAGAAGGCGAGCCAGCCGGCCAGGCCGACCAACCACGCCAGCAGTTCGGCCCGCCGCCCGCTGCACCATGCGATGGCTGCTGCCAGCAGGCAGTACGGCAAGGCCAACTCGCGAAAGAAAACGGCTGCCAGCCCTAGCCCCACACCAAGCCACGGGCGGCCCAAGCCGTAGGCACTGATCGACAGGGCGATCAACACCCCGGCCCAGAGGACGGGCATGACGAACAGGTCGCCGAGGATGCAGAGCAGTAGCGGGCCGCTGAGCAGCAGCACGCACGCGGCCGGGAGGCGGATGTTACCTGAGTGCTCGCGGGCCAGCACCTCGAAAGTTACCAGCATCAACCCCAGCGCCAACGCACCCAACAGTACCTTGCCCAGCACCACCGCCGGCAGCAGCCCGATCAGCCACATCGGCAGCGGGGTTCGCCAGTTCAACGCGCTTCGAGTAGGATATCCCCGCTGATGTAACTCGGCGGCGGCCGCCTGGTAATAGCCTTCGCCGGCATGGATGCGATCGACCTCGGCCCGATACAGCGCCACATCGCCCTCGCCCGGCCGGTCCTTGTCCACGTTCCCGCTGCAAAGCGGCGAGAGCGTCACGCCCACAAAAAAGCCGCTTGTGACCACCAGCAACACCAGCACCGCCCGGGCCTGCCACGGCGAAAGCCGGGCATAGCCAGTCGCATCCGACGTCGGGTCAACCAATTTGCAATTTGCAATTCTCAATTTTCAATTTGCAATCTCCTCTTCCTTCGCCGGCTCCGTGTCGCGGGAACCGAACCAGAAGAACAGGCAGATCAGCGCGGCCATGCCGGCGGGCCAGTACCAGATCGGCGGCCACTGGTGCGATTGGGCGGCCAGCCAATCCAACCGCCCGACGCTGATTTCGGTCCCGGGCTCCACCTCGCCGGCGATCTTTGTGAAAACGTCGGTCAGGTCCTTCCTGGAATAGACCCTCTCGCCGAATTGGAGTCCCTCGTCGGGAATCTGCTCAAGTTCGGCCAGTGTGATTTGTCCGTCCGTGTTGCCGTCGAGCTTCTCGCCCAGGTCCGGCGCCGCTTCTGCCTTCTCGCCGGACAGCCAGCCCTTGATCGTGCTTGAGAGGTCCAGGAATCGCCAGGCACTTTCTCCGGCCTCGGGATCGGCCCACGGCGGCAGCGGTGCGTTGGCGATTGACTCAGGGCCTTTCTCGGTTTCCACGGTGGCCGGCATGGTCGTCACCAGGGCCGGATACCGGTCCATCGTATACCCGCCCAGCTTCGCACCGATGAACATTCCCACACCCAGCATCAGGAACGAGATAAAGCTCTGTGCACTAGCCCTCATGTCGCGGGGCGCCCGCTTGTCGACGTAAATGTACGCGCCCACAAAGACAAAACTGTAGCAGAAACCGTGCAGCAGAAGCCCCACAAGAATCAAGGGGAAACTCAAGGTGCCGAACAGCACGTAGCGGACCGCCCAGGCGCCCATACCCAGGGCCAGGACCCTGTTCAGACCCAGCCAGGCAATAAACCACGGCATGGTGAACATCACCAAGATCTCAGAGAATTGGCACAAGGTCATCAGGGCGGTCGGTGCCGGCCGGCCGGTCTCGACCAGCATCGGATTGCAACCGACGAAGAAAACGGTCGTCGGGATGCTGATCAGGAAAGCACACACGGCGAATACCAGGAAGGCCCGATCTTTGAGCAGCCCGATCGCACCGAAGCCCAGCACGTCGCCGCCCGCCTCTTCGCGGCCCTTAGGCGGCGTATGGGGCAGCGTAAGGCTGTACAACGACATCACGATCCCGCCGCCACCACCCAAATAAAAGAACCACTTCTCGGTCCCACCCAACACGATCCCCACGGTCAATCCGGCCACAATCCAGCCGATGGTTCCCCAGACAACGATCCGCGGGAACTTGTCCGGATCGGGGATGTTGCGGAACGCCAGCGAGTTGCACAACGCCAGCGTGGGCATAAAGCACAGGCCGTTGATCATCATCAGTGTCATCAACGGCCCGAATTCCTTCTGCTCGGCCGCCAGGCAAAGGCAAATCCCGCCGATCAGGTGCAGCACCGAAATCACCCGCTCGGTCGAGAAAAGCCGGTCGGCCACGTAGCCTACAAACAGCGGCGCAATGATCGCTCCCAACGCCGCAGTAGATATGATCCAGCCGATCTCGGAACCCTTGAACTGGAGCGTCTTGGCCATGTAACCGGTGATCGGGATGAACCACGCGCTCCACAAGAAAAACTCCAAGAACATCATCGCCGACAGCCGAGTACGAATCCAACTATGTGGGGAATCCATAGCATCCTCCAATTTTCAATTTGCAATTGTTAATTTTCAATTTTCGGTAGTGCCTCATGATGTTGGCAAGAAATAGCGGGGTTGTTATGCTATTGCCTCCCCTGTTGCGCCTAAATGTGCTAGCAGTGCAAGGAGGCTGGCGATGGCAAGGAAAGATCGGAGCAACCAGCACAATGGTGCTGACAACGGCGGCTCGCTGGCTGTGTTTGCCTGCCCCAACCCGGATTGCGACGACTTCAATCGGTTTGACGCGGGGAACCTTAG
>JAUWHT010000360.1 GCA_030605745.1 Pirellulales bacterium
AGAACACGACCGGGTTCGTCGTTGAGCGTCCATTCTCGTCCCTCCTCCGTGATAACAGAGGAAGGATGGCGAATGTCGGTGTTCAAGGCGAGCCCGGTTTGCTGTTCAATTGTCCACACATAGAAAAGGTTAGAGTCAGCGAATTTTTGATCTTGACCAGCAGTTTACGGATGACTATATTTCGTTGTGCTAGCAGTGATTGCTGACACGCCGGTACTGCGTGACCGGTCCAAAAAACCGCAAACCTCGCCCGTGCTGAGTATAGCTGAACCGCCGTGATCGTTCCTTTTTGGCAATTTTCCCCATACCCTGCCCCAGCGCCAAAATTCCCGCATTGACGCAACCTTTTGCGGTAAACCGACTTACGTTGCGTCCTGCCGGTCGATCCCTGCCTGTCATTACCCCAAATAAGGGGCTCTTGGCTCGTCGTAACTCCTGTGCCTGTAACGGGTTGCGAATTGATCGGCAGTCCTCCGGAAACAATTGCCCGGCAACTTGGCCACCTTGCCGGCCCAAGGCACCGCACTATGAGCCGTCGCCCGATTTGAAGTACGCGACCGTTCATAAGACGCGCGAGAAGGGGCGGGTAGTGAAGATCGACTTCCGCGTCGTATTTGGGACGATGGCGGCCATCATGGCGGCGCTGAAGTTGTCGAAGGTGAGCAACAAAATCAACACGGCGTTCGTGGAGCGGCAGAACGGGACCGATCGCGGTCGAAACGGCCGGAATACCCGCAAGACCTACTGCTTCTCGAAGGATTGGGACATCCATGACGCGGTCACCTACTTCACGATGTATACCTACAATTTCTGCTGGCCAGTGCGGACGCTACGTCAACAAGGCCCCGACGGCCAATGGCTGCCGCAGACTCCCGCCATGGCCGCCGGCCTGACCGACCATGTGTGGTCCCTTTGGGAATGGCTGACCTACCCAGCCGTGCAACGCGAGTAGGACACAAGGAAATTCCGGGGACACCATGATTCCGAAGAGGAAAGGTGACAGGCACCAAATCTGGATAGTGTGGGCAGAATGCAGCCACCATTCACTGCCTATTCCTCCCAAATTTGGTGGCTGTCACCTTTACCATCTTCTCTGGGAAAGTTTGCCCAGGCTTCGTGCCGCGAATTGTTGATCTTCAACAGACAGCATCTGCAACTTTTCGATGACGGTTTCTTGGATAATCATACGATGCCTCTATTTTCATCCGCATCAATGATTGTTTCGCCGACGGCGACGCATCCACGCCGCCAGCACCAGGCAACACAACCGTCCAGGGCTCTCGGGACCTTCCCGAGAAGGATTGCCCTGTAACGGCTTATTCTGAGTAGGCTCATCAGGTTTGTCAATGGCCTTTCCGCACCCACCAAACTCTGGCGGGCAGGTTTTTCAGGCCGGAATGCGGCTTGACTTTTACGGGATTTTCGTATATCTTTACGGTAAATGCGTAAGCAAAGCCCGCTCGATTCGCTGATTTCCAAGACAAACCAGAATCTTCTGGCGGTGCTCGTGCTTCAGCCCGACCGGTGGTGGTACATGAGCGACCTGGCAGGGCGCCTGGGCCGACGACCCTCGAGCCTCCAGGGGCCGTTGGCGTCGTTGGTTGAGGCGGGCATTCTCCGCCGCCGCAAGGATGGCAACCGAGTGTATTTTCAGGCCGACCCCGATTGCCCGTTCTTACCTGAGCTTCAAGGTATCATTGCCAAAACGGTCGGGCTGGTGGACGTGCTCCGGGAAGTCCTCGCACCGTTTGGATCTCGGATTAAGGTAGCGTTCGTCCACGGCTCCGTAGCCAAATCCACCGAGGGTTCGGCTAGCGACGTTGACCTGATCATCATCGGTTCCACGGGACTGATGGAACTCAGCCCGGCCTTGGAGGTTACCGAAGAACGACTGGGGCGACCGGTAAACGCGAGCATCTATGCTCCCGAGGAATTCGTCGAAAAACTGGCGACCAAGAACCACTTTCTCCTTAAGGTGCTCGAAAGAGAAAAGCTGTTCGTTGTGGGAGATGAAAATGACCTGGAAAAAACTGCTTGCCAGCAAGCGCGTTGAGAGCCATGCGACGAGCAAAGAGGAACTCAACGATCTGCGCAGCGCGATCGACCGCAATCTCCGTGATGCCGTACTCGAAGGACTCTCGGCCGACAATAGGTTCGGCTTGGCCTATGAAGCCGGCCTGCTGCTCGGCAAGATGGGTCGTGGCGGCGGCTGGATACCGCGCCAAAGGGCTTGGGGCACACCAAACGACCTTTGTGGCACTGAAACTCGCCATGGGACCGGACGTTGCCAAATTGGTGAACTACTTCGACCGATGCCGCCGCAAGCGGAACGATCTCAGCTACGACATGGCCGGAGTAGTAACCGACACCGAAGCGGCTCGGCTACTCGCCGAAGTTGACGAATTCCGCAAGACCGTCGAAGACTGGATCGCCCAGAATCATCCGCGATTCTCGTAAGCGCCACCTGGGTCAAAGCACGAATAGTGAATAGCAGTTGGGCCTCTGCGCCAAGTTCGCTGGAATTTGGAGAAGAAAAGGGATCGAGAGTCGTTTTTGGGTTTGCTCACTTTTCCGTCCTTGCGTCCGTCGACCATTTTTGACATAATCACTTTCGCCAACAGCAAGAAAAGCCCACCTTGGCTTCGCTTGTTTAAGGGCTTTTCAAGAGGGAATCGCAAAATGTTTGCATTCATGGCTTGGGACGAGGTGTCCACTAGTCTCATACCGTTGATGCTGCGGCTGGGCGCGAGCCTGGTGGTTTTTGGACTCTTTTGGCTCGGCAGTATCCTCGCCGGACAGGTGATTCGCCGCTTGGGTGATGCTCGAGGCATCGATGTCAGCCTCACTTGTCTACTGGGCCGGGTGGCCAAGATTGGACTGCTGCTGTTTGGGGGGGTGACTGCCCTGGGAACGTTGGGTATCGACGTGACGGCGTTGGTGGCCGGTCTGGGATTGACCGGATTCGCGCTGGGATTCGCGCTGAAGGACATCATTTCCAACGTCCTGGCCGGAATCTTGGTGATCATCTACAAACCCTTCAAGCCAGACGACTATATCGCCGTTTCCTCATTTAAGGGCAAGGTCAAAGAGATCAACCTTCGCTACACGACGCTGGTGGCCGACGGCCGGAAGATCGTCATCCCCAATTCGATGATCTTCAGCAATGCCGTCACCGTGGGTGAGGAAAAAGAACTCGCGTGACCCTTGACAGCGAAATCTCGCTAAGGACCCGCGCAGAAATAAGCTGTACAAATTGGTGGCACGCCCTGAGGAACGAAGGGCGTGGCAAGGTATCCCAAACACGCCCTTCGCTGCGCTCAGGGACGTGCCACTCTTGGTGGAATTCGTACAAGTTATTTGTGCGCGGGCCCTAACCTGCACTCATCGCCGGCCGAGACTCCTTTAGGCACAGATCGACCAGATTCTGAATCTTCGCCGTGCCGACGCACATTACACTGTCGGCGCCGCCCCAGTAGATCTTCACCGTGCCGTCGTCTTCCGGGATCGCACCGCAGGTGAAAACGACGTTGGGCACGTAGCCGGTCACTTCCCAGGGATCGGTCGGCTGCACGATCCAGTCGTCGGCCACGCCGATCACTCTTGCTGGGTCGGCAAGATCGTGCAGCGCCACGCCCAGCCGGTAGACGCCGCCGGCCATGGTGTGAAACACGCCGTGGTAGATGTTCAGCCAGCCGGCCTCGGTCTTGATCGGTGTGGCGCCGGGGCCAATCTTCTCTTCGTCCCAGTGGTACGTTGCCGGTTTGATCACCAGCCGTGAATCCCCCCAATGAACCAGGTCGGGCGAGTAGCTGATCCAGATCGACCACGGACTGATGTGCGAATGCGGCCGGTCGAGCCGCACATAGCGCCCGCCGATCCTTTCGGGAAAGATCACCACATTCCGCATGTCGGCCTGGGTGATCAGCGCGATCCGTTGGACAGTTTCAAAATCGTGCGTGCGCGCCAGCCCAATGCGGACCCCGTGCCGCGACTAGGCGCTGTAGGTCAAGAGGTATGAATCTTCAATCGCCGTGATGCGGCAGTCCTCCACACCGTACTCTTCGTACTGGGCAAACACGCCCCTGCTGGCTGGCGTCATGAACGGCTCGGGGTGAACACAGAAGTCATAACCGTCGTCGCTCTCAGCAAGCCCGATGATCGACCGCCCGTTACGCCGATGGGAGCGAAACAACAGGATGTACCGTCCGTTGTGCTTCACCGCCCCGGCGTTGTGCACGGTCTCGACCGGATAGGGAATGTCATCCTTAGTAAGGATGGGGTTCTTTTCGTATCGCGTGACGATGTCGGTCATTCGCGATGTCCTTTGGCGATCAGTTTCCGGTACACCCGTTCGTACCCCGCCGCCATCGCCGTCACACTGAATCGCGCTCCCACGTTTTCCCGGCACGCTCGCGGATCGATCTCGTCAAGCCGCTCGACCGCTGCGGCTGCCTCCTCGACAGTGTCTACCAGAAAGCCGGTTTCGCCTTCGCGGATCAGTTCCGGCAGATAGCCATATCGGGTGCCGATGATCGGTGTGCCGCTGGCCTGGGTCTCGATGCCGACCCAACTGCACGGCTCGCACCAGGAAATGGGGAACAGCACGGCCGCTGCCCGCTGATATTGAACTGCCAGATCATTTTGCGAAAGCAGGCCCAGATACGTGACGTTCTTCTGGTCGATGTGCGGCTTGACGTGCTCGTCGAAGTACGCTTGGTGCTGCGGCTCGACCATGCCGGCGATCCGCAGCGGCATGCCGGCCCGCCTGGCGATCTGGACCGCCCGGTCAGGCCCCTTCTCTGGAGCCAGCCTCCCGGCGAACAACAGATAGTCTTCCTTCTGGGTGCACAGCGGAAACTTCTCGAGCCGCACGCCGTTGTAAACGGTGGCCACGTAGTTCAGATCGGGCTTGAACTGCCGCTCGGCCTCAGAAAGCGACACGAACGGCTGGTCGCGGTAGCGGTCGAACACCGGATGGACCGACTTGACCCACGCCGCCCCGTGCAGCGAGGAGACCATCGGGCAAGGGATCAGCCGGGAGAAGACCAGCGCGTGCACGTGCAGGTGCGAGTGAACCACGTTGAAGCCGCCACAGTCACCTGAAACACTGCGTACCGCCTCCATGCAGGTGGCGATGTGCTGCTGCTCCAAGACCCGAAAGTCCGGCGGCCCCACCAACAGCCCCGACTCCGGGTCAAACCGCTCCACACGGCGCGTCTCGTCTTCCGGCCACATCGCCAGCGGATGGGGTACCGTCTCGACCAGTTGAGCTTTCGTCTGCGAGCCGGCCGCGGCGAACAGCGTCACCTCGTGCCCCCGCCGAACTAACTCCTCGGTTAGATTGGATACCACATTCTCCCACGGGCCGTACGCCGTTGGCGGCACCGGCCAACTGATCGGCGCCAGCATCGCGATCCGCAGTCTTCCCGTTTCGTCACTCATCAGTCATCCCTCGCTATAGTCTTGCGGACATCCCTCGCTATAGTCTTGCGGAAATTGTGGATAGTGTGTGTTCTGTGGTACGGCTAGCGGTTCTTCCAGTCGATCTTCGACATTGCGGCCAGGGCCAGGTGTAGGGCATGGATGCCGTTGCGGGCGTGGCCTTGGGCTTTTACCGCCAGGTACAACTGGTGGGCCAATGCCAGCCCCGGCAGTGAGAGGCCCATACGTTTTGATTCGTCCAGGGCGATGCCCATGTCCTTGATGAAGTGCTCGACGAAGAAGCCGGGATCGAAGTTGCCCACAATGATCCGCGTGCCCAGGTTTGAAAGCGACCAGCTTCCCGCCGCGCCGGAGGCGACCGATTTCATCACCGTTTCCAGGTCCAGCCCGGCCTTGTAGGCGTAGAGCAGTGCCTCGCAGACGCCGATCATGCCCGTGGCGATCAGAATCTGGTTGACCATTTTGGTGTGTTGTCCGGCGCCGGGCCCGCCCTGGTGGACGATGGTCTTGCCCATGGCCTGCCAACAGGGCTGAAGCGCGTCGACCACTTCGCGCTCGCCGCCGATCATGATCGACAGTCGAGCTTCCCGTGCGCCGACGTCGCCGCCGGAGACGGGGGCGTCGATGCTATGGACGCCGAGGTTGGCGGCCGCTTGGGCGATTTCTACGGCCAGGGACGGCTTGCTGGTAGTCATGTCGACCACGATGTTGCCCGAGCTGCACCCGGCCAGCACCCCGTTCTCTCCCAGAAAGACCTCCCGCACGTCGGCCGGGAAACCAACAATGGCGAAGATCACGTTGGAGGCCTCGGCGACGGCCTTGGGGCTATCGGCCCACGCGGCCCCTGCCGAGAGCAGCTTGTCGGCTTTCTCTTTGGTGCGGTTAAAGACAGTAGCGGAGAACCCAGCATCGATCAGGTGCCCACACATACTCGAGCCCATCACCCCGGTGCCAATCCACCCCAGCCGGGTCTCGCCCGGCGATACCTTCATCACAGCCATGAGTGGTTGTCCTAATGCTGAATGCTGAATGCTAACGCAACATCGGGCAAGCCCGACCGCTACACAATGGCACCACGACCTCCTCCGCCCTTCATCATTCTTCATTCATCATTCAGCATTCCTCCTACACCCACCGATCCTCCGGGCGGCCAAGGATTTCGTTGATGAGAATTGCCTGGCGGGCGGTTTCGGCGGTGCCCAGCATGGCGGCCAAGCCGGCGGCGGCGGTGAGGGGTATTTCGCTGAGCCGGTCCTCTACTTCGCCGGCTTCCTGCACCCCTGGTACGGTGGCCGACTCACCTAGCCTGCCGGCAAGCCTGCTCACCTCGTGGTCGAACTTCTTGTGGAGGCGATCTTCAAGTTGCTCGTCGGCCTGGGCCACTTCATCACCGAGTTGGGAGGCCCGGCGGTCGAACTTGCCGGTATTGAGATGCTCCTTGACCTGCTGTCGCACCCGGTCGCCGAGCGGACCCTCGCGGACGATTTCCGCCTCGACCGGCTGCTGGGCGACGGCTTCGGCCCTGATCGGTGGCTCGGCCGCGGGCGGCGGATGTGGCTCGGCAGCCACCTGGCCACCGAGGCGCTGGGCCACCCGGCGGAGGAACTCGCCGATCTCGTCTTCCACGCCGCCGCCGGCCGGACGCCGAGCCGGGGGTCGAGCCTGAGGAGGCTGCCCCGGCCGTGCGCCGCCGCCCGGCTGCTGCACCTTTCCAATCTTTGAAAGCACCTGGGCAATGGCCGGAATCACGATGAACAGGATCACCAGCACGATCCCGATCAGGTCGCCGGCACCTAGGGCCCAGAGCGGTGCGAGAGGACTCATGCGGCGGTTCCTCCTTTGTCTGTGCCGCCGGTGCCGGCCCTGGCGATCGAGCTGCGCATGTCGGTGTCGGCCCGGATGTTCCGCAGCTTGTAGTAGTCCATAATTCCAAGGGTCCCCTCGCGGAAGGCCTGGGCGATTGCCTTGGGCACCTCGGCTTCCGCTTGGACCACCTTTGCGCGGCTCTCTTCAATCCGGGCGATGTTCTCCTGCTCTTCGGCGACGGCCATAGCACGGCGTCCTTCGGCTTTGGCGCGGGCCACCCGCATGTCGGCCTCGGCCTGGTCGGCTTGCAGCCGTGCGCCGATGTTCTCGCCCACGTCTACGTCGGCGATATCAATCGAGACGATCTCGAAGGCGGTTTGCGAGTCGAGCCGCCGGGACAGCACCGTCTTGGAGATGCTGTCGGGGTTCTCCAGCACATCGCCATGCGACTTGGCCGAGCCGATCGCGCTGACGATCCCTTCGCCGACCCGGGCGACGATCGTCTCTTCGGTGGCCCCGCCGATCAACTGCCGTAGGTTCGCTCGGACCGTGACCCGGGCCTTGACTTTCAACTGGATGCCGTTCTGGGCGATGCCGTCGAGCGAATCTCGGCCGGATCCACGCGCCGGGCAGTCGATCACCTTGGGATAGACGCTGGTCTGGACGGCCTCGAGCACGTTTCGGCCGGCCAGGTCGATTGCCGCGGCCAGCTTAATATCGAGTTCAACCATCTTGGCCTTGTGTGCGGCGATGATCGCCCGGATCACCAGCGGCACGTTCCCGCCGGCCAGGTAGTGGGCTTCCAGGGCCTTGGAAGTGATACCCGTTTCGTCGCCCAGACCGGCTTGGACCGCCATGATCTTGCTGCGGACGATCACGGCCGGGCTGACCCTGCGGAAGGTCATCCCCAACAGGTCGAAGATGCTGATCCCCGCCCCGGTGCTCTTCGACTGGATCCACAGCCGAAAATACCGTGCGAAGACCGCCAGGGCGATCAGGCCGAAGAATATGGCGATCACTATGCCGATGACCACGGCCAACTCGGTACCGGTTTGGGCCAGTAGTATCATGACGTGCTCCTTCCGGAATGAGCGGTTTAGAATAGAGTTTTCGCGTAATTCTCGACAATAGCCGGGGGACAACGTCCCGCGGGCGCATTGCCGCGACGCGTTGCGCGGGCGGCTATTTGGGTTATGTCTTGCGAAAACACTACTTCAAACGGCTGAAATGTTACCACAGTGTTTATGTGTCTATCCCGATTGCCGGGAATTGTCAAGTCGGGGGTTCATCGAACGGGTCTGGGGCGACCGAGTCGATAGGCCGCCGCAGGGGATCCTCGGCGGCCGGTGAAGGCGTTTCATCCTCCAGCGGCCGGACCACCACCCGATTGGCTCGCACCTCGATCACCCGGACCGGCTGCCCCGCTTCGATCGGCATCCCCTCGCTCAGCGCGTCGACGGTCCGTCCGTCGATGGTGATCGCCCCGCCGGGCAACATTTTGCACTTGGTTTGGGCAACGCGACCGACCAGGCTTTTCAGATGGTCGCGGCGGGGATCCTCCGGCAGTACGTCGTCGCTGTCGGGGGCCAACAGCAGCACCTTTCGGCCCATGGCTGTCTTAGGCCAATACTTAAGCGCAAGGATCACCACGACCGGCAGCCCCACAATGGCCACCGTGAGGACCACGAACCCCACAAGCGGCCCATGCCGGAACCCCATGATAATGGCCGCCAGGATCGAACTGGCCGCCAGGAACCCCAGCACGCCCGCCGAAGGAAAAAATATCTCCAGAATCGCCAGGCCCATGCCAAACACCAGCAGCAATACGGCCCAGACCCAGGGGTCCATGATGTAGCTCCAGAGTGGATAGTGGATAGTGGATAGGTGGCCACCGACTATCCACTATCCACTATTTTCGGTAGTGCCTCATGATGTTGGCAAGAAATAGCGGGGTTGTTATGCTATTGCCTCCCCTGTTGCGCCTAAATGTGCTAGCAGCAGTGCGAGGAGGCTGGCGATGGCAAGGAAAGATCGGAGCAACCAGCCCAATGG
>JAUWHT010000168.1 GCA_030605745.1 Pirellulales bacterium
GTACATCCAGTATCCGGCTCATGTCAGCGACCTGCAGCGAGAGGACTGGGCCGAACAACGAGAAAATGTTCTAACATCAGTATTAGACCGCTATAAACCCAAGAAATCCTTGCCAACATCGTGAGGCACTACCAAAATTGCCGATGGGGCCCAAAAGCAAACGGAGAGCAGAGAATCTGGGGGGCGTGCGGGGGTTAGGTAAACAGGAAATCAGCCGAAAAAACAAAAAACATAGCATAAAGTAGACTAGTTCGAGAAATCTTCTTCGAAGGGCCTTGCCTATTGCAGTCACGAGCCCTTATACTAAAATGCTTTGCGTATCGATGGGTAGTTTCAGTTTTGCAGCCCAGTAGGCAGCGAGTCATGAAAGTCCGATCCAGCGTGAAGCGTATCTGCGAGAATTGCAAGATCGTCCGCCGCCGGGGGGTCGTCTACGTGGTCTGCACCAACCCGCGCCACAAGCAGCGGCAGGGTTGACAAAACATCAGTTGGAGTGTCCGAGAATGCCGCGTCTACTGGGGGTTGACATACCGAGCAATCGCCCGACCGTGGTCGCGCTAACGTACCTCTACGGAGTAGGTTCGAAGGCTGCGCGTGTTCTATGTCACGATGCGGGCATTGACCCGCATGCTCGGGCACGTGATCTCCGCGAGGACGAACTGGCTCGACTGGCAACCCTGTTGGACAAAGACTATGTAGTGGAAGGGCAATTACGGCGGCAAAGGAACCAGAACATCATCCGCTTGCGCGACATTGCCTGTTACCGGGGCCTACGGCACCGTCGCGGCTTGCCGGTCCGCGGGCAGCGCACTCGCACGAACGCGCGGACCCGCAAAGGGCCCAAGAAGACCGTTGCCGGAAAGAAGGGGGTTAAGGACCTGCGCTGAAGAACGTAGGGTATTAGGCTGTTAGGGTATTAGGCTGTTAGGAACGAAGATGGGGTCGAACGAGGCGTGGATACTCCAAGCTAAAAGCGTTTCAGTTGGTCGATGAAGCTGGTCCTGATTCCCTCCATGCTGATTGGTTCCCTGCGAAGAAAAACCTAATAGCCTAATAGTCTAACAGCCTAATAGTCTAAGAAAGTGGAGAGAGGTGAGCGGTGGCTAAATCGAAACGACGCAAGATACGTCGGAACGTGGCAGTTGGGGTTGCCCACATCAAAGCCACGTTCAACAATACCACGATTACCATCACCGACACCAAGGGAGATACCCTTTGCTGGTCGAGTGCGGGTACAAGCGGATTCAAGGGCAGCCGCAAGAGCACGCCGTTTGCCGGCCAGTTGGCTGCCCAACAGGTCGCCGAGAAGGCCGCCAAGTTCGGCATGAAAGAGGTCGATGTGAAAGTGAAGGGGCCGGGCAGCGGCCGAGAAAGTGCGATCACGGCGCTGCAATCCGCCGGACTGAAGATCAAGTCGATCGAGGACGTCACTCCGCTGCCTCACAATGGATGCCGTCCGAAGAAACGCCGGCGGGTCTGAAAAGATCCAGCAAGTAGAAAAAACTCAAACTGTAAATGCTAGCAAGGGATTGGGGATTAGGGATTGGGGATTGGAATCACGCCTTCCGTATCAACTCTAATCCCTAATCCCCAATCCCTGCCACTCAACATCGCGCTGGGAGTTAAGCCAGGTATGGCACGCCGAACCGGACCCGTTTGCCGCATGTGTCGCCGCGAGGGAGCGAAGCTGTTCCTCAAGGGGACTCGCTGCGACACGCCTAAGTGCGCTTTCGAGCGTCGCGAATCACCACCGGGGATGAGCAGCTTCCGTCGTGGCAAAGTGACTGACTACGCACTGCACCTGCGCGAGAAGCAAAAGGTAAAGAAGCACTACGGCGTGCTGGAACGCCAGTTTCGCAGGTACTTCAAGCAAGCCGAACGTGCCAAGGGGAACACCGGTGAGGTGCTGATGAGCCTGCTGGAGCGCCGACTGGATAACGTGGTGTGTAGACTCGGTTTTGGGCAGTCCCTGGCCCAGGCCCGGCTGTTGGTCAGCCACGGACACGTGACGATCAACGACCGCCGGGTGGATGTACCGAGCTACCTGACGCGACCTGGGGACGCGATCAAGGTGAAAGGGCGCCCCAAGAGTATCGCCCTGGTTCAGGCCAACCTGGAACAGACGGATCGCGACGTGCCTGATTTCCTCAGCCGGATCGATGGTCCGCAGCCCGAGGGACACGTGCTGCGGTTGCCGGAAGCCGCAGACGTGTCGGTTCCCGTCCAGACTCAACTGATCGTGGAGCTTTGCTCAAAGTAGGAGGCTTCTTATGCGTATTCGATGGCGCGGACTTGAATTGCCCAGCAAAGTTGTGCCGGAAAGGTCCACCCTGTCTGCCACGTACGGCAAGTTCACTGCCGAGCCGTTCGAGCGCGGGTTCGGTGTAACGGTCGGTAACAGCCTCCGGCGGATCCTGCTTAGCAGCCTGGAAGGCAGCGCGATCACACAGATCAAGCTGCACGGCGCACAACACGAGTTCAGCACGCTACCGGGTGTGGTGGAGGACGTGACCGATATCGTGCTCAACGTGAAGTCGCTGGTAGTAAAGAACTACAGCAATCAGACTCGCGTGGTGCGAATTGAAAAGACCGCTGCCGGCGTGGTCACCGGCGCCGATGTGCAGGCCGACGAGCAGGTGGCGGTGATCACCAAGGACCACGTGATCGCCACCTTGACCGACGACGTGCCGTTCTTGCTGGAGATGGTGGTAGAGAACGGTCGGGGCTACGTTCCGGCCACCGAGCACACCCCCCAGGCTCAGGAAATCGGCATCATCCCCATCGATGCCGCCTTTAGCCCGGTGATCCGCGTTCGCTACGATGTCGACGAAACCCGAGTCGGACAGAAAACCAACTATGACAAGCTGACCATGGAAATCTGGACAAACGGCTCGGTCAGCCCGGAAATGGCCCTGGTCGAAGCCGCCAAAATCTTCCGCAAACACCTCAACCCCTTCACCCAGTACACCGAGCTGGGCCCGCCGGTCCACAGTGAAGTGCGTGCCCTGGGAAACATCGGGGTAGACCAGGCCACCGAAGCCAAGCTGGCCATGAAACTGGCGGAGTTGGACCTTTCGGTCCGCGCGGCCAATTGTCTGGAGGTGGGGGACATCAAGACCGTTCGCGACCTGGTCTGCAACAGCGAAGAGCAGTTGTTGGAGGTCCGCAACTTCGGCGAGACCACCCTGGTCGAAGTCCGTGAGAAGTTGTCGGATATTGGGCTTCGCCTGGGGATGCGGCTGCCGCCGGCCACCGTCAGCCCGTTGTAATCGTTGTTAGGCTGTTAGGCTGTTAGACTATTAGGCTGTTAGGTTAGGCCGTCAGGGGTGTGAACCCCAAACCCTAATAGCCTAATAGCCTATCCAAGTTCCTAAGGGTAGTAGTTTCACATTTATAGTGCCATGCGACACCGAAGACGAGGCCGTAAACTTGGCCGAAATCCGAGTCACCAGCGCGCACTGCTGCGGAACCTGGCCAGCGCGCTTATGCTCACCGAGCGCGACGCCGAACTGGACGATAACCCGCCGAAGGTCAAAGGCCGCATCGTTACCACGCTCTCGAAGGCCAAAGAGGTTCGACCGTTGGTCGAGCGATGCATTACCATTGCCCGACGCGCACTAAGCCACCAGGAAGCCGCCGACAGGCTCGAACCCGACGCCGAGCGTAACAGCCAGCAGTGGCGGACCTGGCGCCAAAGCGAGCAGTGGCAGGAGTGGAACCGGACGATCGCCCCGGTGGTGGCCGCCAGGCGCCGTGCGCTCAGACTGCTTGGCAACAAGCAAGCAGTAAGGATTCTCTTCGAGGAAATCGCCCCGCGCTTCGAGGACCGGCCCGGCGGATACACTCGCGTGCTGCGACTGGCGGAGCCGCGACTAGGCGACGCCGGCGACAGAGCCATCCTCGAACTGGTTGGCACCCACGACCGCCATCGCCGCAAGGGACCCAAACCATCCTTCGAGGCCGACTAAACGATGGAATTCTCCCTTGACGGGCTGTCCGGCCGCGATTACGCTCTGCGACTCTAATCTGGCACCTTTTCTCTCTTCTCGTGTTGCTGGCTGGTCAGATGCCGTTGTTGCCGGGCCGAGTTGTTCTGCCGCTGTGGGCCGTTTTGGCGCTGGTCGGGTGCCACTCTGCCCCCAAGCAGAAGGGGGAGTCGCCACTAGTCCCGCCGCAGATGTCCTCCGATAGTTGTGTGCTGGAGATATTTTTTGTCCGCTTCCCATTCGGCAATCCGCAGATCAACGGGCATTTGTGGCAAGAGGTGGACGAACAGCATTTCCCGGCTTTGCTGCGGCAGCGGCTTGCCCGCAACGGGTTTCGGGTCGGACTTCTGAGCGGTCAATTGCCAATTGCGCTTTCAGAGCTACTTGAACTCAGCGACAAGCCGCCTCCGTCGGGAAATGCAAATCATGCCAAGGTGATCGAGATGGATTGCCCCCCCCGGGTGGTGCGCCGGCGGCTGCAAATCCGCAGCGGCCAACGCGGCGAGATCGTCGCCTCGCGGATCTACGACCAATTGTCGGTGCTGCTTTGCGAGCAGGGCCAACTCGGCGGAGAAACCTATTGTCAGGCCCAGGCAATGCTTGCCGTGAAAACCTTTCCCCAAGACGACGGCCGCGTCCGACTGGAACTGATCCCCGAACTGCATCACGATCAGACCCGACAGCGTTGGGTGGGCAACCAAGGGATGTTCCGCCTGGAAGCGGGCCGACCACGCAGGGTGTTCGACAATATGGGCGTCTCGGCCGTCCTCTCGCCCGGCAGCATGTTGATCCTAAGCAGTTTGCCCGACCGCCCCGGCAGCCTCGGTCACCACTTCTTTACCGAGGACGACGGCCAGTTGGAGCAGAAGCTGCTGGTAGTACGGCTCTCACAGACCCAGCACGACGAACTGTTCACGCCGCCATAAAGCCGCGACCGGTGGTCGCGCCCTGTGCAGTTAAGTTGCCGACGATACCGGCGCGACCATCGGTCGCGGCTTTATGGTCTTGCGGACCGATTCCAACTGACCGGCCGAACCGAGTTTTCGGTTCTTGTGCGCGATGTACTGGGCGTAGGCGGGCATGAAGAGTTTTCCGGGCGGACGCAGGTCGAAGTTCTCCGGATTGTCGCGGAACGACTCGCGGTGGATCGTACACCAGACGAGCCGGCCGTCGGTGTCGATATTGACCTTGCAGACGCCCAGCCTGGCCGCCGGCAGATACTGGTTCTCGTCGACGCCGCTGGCACCCTTTAGCTTGCCGCCCGCGTTGTTGATCCGGTCTACCCACTCCTTGGGCACGCTGCTGGAACCGTGCATTACCAGCGGAAAACCCTCCGGGAGCACCTGCTGGATGCTTTCGAGCACGTCGAGGTGCAGCGATTGTGAGCCGGCGAATTTGTACGCCCCGTGCGAGGTGCCGATGGCCACGGCCAGCGAATCGCAGCCGCTTTTTTCAACGAACTCGACCGCCTCGCCCGGGTCGGTCAGGCAGACGCTGCCGACGACGTCCTCTTCGACCCCACCCAGCCGGCCCAGTTCTGCCTCGACCACGATGCCTTTTTCGTGTGCCCGATCCACGACCCGGCGAGTGATCTCGATGTTCTTGGCAAGCTCTTTGTCCGAGGCGTCGATCATCACCGAGCTGTAGAAACCGCTGTCGATGCAGTCATAGCAGGCCTCCTCAGTGCCGTGGTCCAGGTGCACGGCGAAGATGGCCTCGGGAAAGACCTCATCGGCGGTGCGGATCATCGCTTCCAGGAACCGTTTATCGGTATACGCCCGGGCACCGCGGGAAATCTGGAGGATGAACGGGGCACTGGTCGCCGGATCGACCGGGTCGTCGTTCGACTGCGACTTGCCCAAGTTCCCGCGGAACAGCCCGACCGTCTGCTCCAGATTATTGATGTTGTAAGCCCCCACGGCGTAGTTGCCGTAGGCGTGCTCAAATAGTTGTTCAGTGGTAACGATCATGGGATTGCTCCCCCTTGCGCGAGGGGTATCTGGTGAGGATAATGTCTACATTGCCCCGGACGGAGATCGACGGTACAATTCTGCTGCCTATTTTCCTCAAGTAGACGACCTTAGTCAAGGACGACGAGTCGATGAGCACGGAAGCTGCTAGCAACCTGGACGTGCGGAGCCCGTTGGAGCAACTCCGCTACGCCCGGCAGATTATCGAAACAGAGAGCCGATCGCTGACTGAGCTTGCCCGGCGGCTCGACGGGGAGTTCTGCCGCGCGGTTGATTATCTGTATGCGTGCCGCGGCAGCGTGATCGTCACCGGCATGGGCAAGGCGGGCCTGATCGGACAAAAGATCATGGCCACACTGGCCTCCACCGGCACCCGCAGCCACTGCCTGCACCCGGTCGAAGCGGTCCACGGCGACCTGGGCCGGGTGCATCGCGACGATGTGATGCTGATCCTCTCACAAAGCGGTGAAACGGAAGAAGTCCTCCGGCTGCTGCCTTCGCTGGCCGAGTTCGGCGTGCCGATCCTGGCGATCACCGGCCGGGCCGACAGCACGCTTGCCCGGGCGGCCACGGTGACGATCGAGTTGGGCTCGCTCGAAGAGGCCGGCACGTTGGGCCTGGCCCCAAGCACCAGCACCACGACGATGCTGGCCGTAGGCGATGCCCTGGCGCTGGTGACCAGCCGGATGCGGTGTTTCGGCCGCGAGGACTTCGCCCGATTCCACCCTGCCGGAAGCCTGGGCCAAAAGCTTAGCAAGGTCCAGCAGCACATGCGACCTCTTAACCAGTGCCGCGTGGCCTCCGAAGAGCAGACGGTCCGCGAGGTGTTTGTCAACGTCCGTGTACCCGGCCGGCGGACCGGTGCGACCATGCTGACCGATTCGGGCGGCAAGCTGTCGGGCATTTTTACCGACAGCGACCTCGCCCGGCTGCTCGAACACCGCCGCGACCGCGACCTGGACCGACCGATCGGCGAGGTGATGACGTCCGATCCGCTGACGGTCCGACTCGGCTCGATGATGACCGACGCGGTGGACCTGATGGCGCGGCGGAAGATCAGCGAACTGCCGGTGGTCGATGCCACGGGGCGGCCAGTCGGGTTGATCGACATTACCGACGTGTTGGGTCTGATTCCCAAGGACCAGGCTGCGGAGATTGAAAATTGCTGACTCTAACCTTTTCTATGTGTGGACAATTGAACAGCAAACCGGGCTCGCCTTGAACACCGACATTCGCCATCCTTCCTCTGTTATCACGGAGGAGGGACGAGAATGGACGCTCAACGACGAACCCGGTCGTGTT
>JAUWHT010000003.1 GCA_030605745.1 Pirellulales bacterium
AGAACACGACCGGGTTCGTCGTTGAGCGTCCATTCTCGTCCCTCCTCCGTGATAACAGAGGAAGGATGGCGAATGTCGGTGTTCAAGGCGAGCCCGGTTTGCTGTTCAATTGTCCACACATAGAAAAGGTTAGAGTCAGCAAGTTTGAAGTCCGCAACTCTGGGTATGAAGACATCAAGCGTGTGAACCACTTCGGAGGTGCACTCTATGTCACGAAGTCGCTATCCTCGCCGCGGCCATCGGCTTGCACCGGCGACACTGCGCGAGTTGTTGCGGGTTCCGATACCGGCGAGGTATTTCGAGGGGCGGCGGAGCGCTGGAATGCTGTTGTGCGATCTGGACGAGACGGCGTGGGGGCGATTCGGGGAGGAGGCCTGTCGGGAACTGGCGCAGGAAGTGCTGCGAGCAGTGGGTCTCGCCGCCCGCGCGCGGATGGCAATCGGCGGCCGCCATCTGCCGCCGATCCCCGAGGGCATGAGCCTGGCCGACCTGGGGCTGGAGGTTCGCACGTTCAACTGTCTGGCATCGGCGGGAATCCACGAGCGTCCGCAGGATCTTCATTCGATGACAATCGAGAACGTGCTGGGGCTACACGGATTCTGGGCGAAATCGCTCGTCGATTTGCTCACCTCCTTGGAATACGTCACCGATCATCCGCAAGCCCGACGGGTTTTTCGGACCGACGCGGTCGTCTCGATCAAACACCTGCGAGTCGTCCACCGTTACCCGCGCCTAAACCATCGTCTTGCGCCGCAAACCCTCAAGGAGGTGTTGCTGGACCGGTTGCCGGGGGACCTGGTTTCCGGCACGCAGTTCCACGGCGCGAGGCTTTGCGACCTTGACAAGACCGCCTGGGAACACTTCAGTCCCCAGGTGATCGGTCGGCTGGCCGCTTTGATCGTGTTGCGTGCCGGTTCAGTCGTGCAGAACCAGGCCGTCATGCACCGCCGCCTGCCGAAGCTGCCTGAGAGAATACGACTGGAAGACCTCCGACTGGAGAACCGTACCTACAATTGTCTGAAACAGGAGGGTTTCGGCAGGCACCCCGAGGACTTGGGAAGACTCACGGTCGCCGACTTGCTTTCGATTCAGGCATTTGGAGTCAGGTGCCTGGTGGACTTGCTCACGTCGCTGGAGACCCAAGTAGCCCGGGAAGGCAAACTCAATCAGCAGTTGACCGCCGAGGCGGAAGCGCTGGGCAACATGCCCGAGGCAGCGGGGATCCAGTTCACCGACCCGCGACTGGGGCACCTGCTGCGTGGGATGGACACGGAGTCGAACACGGTCGGGGAGATGGCCGTGCGGATCATCAAGCGTCAGCTCGACCCGCCTGATCCACCCCACTTCCTCGAGCAGTTGGTTGAACTTCGAGAGACAATTCGGCAGTTGAGCGAGTCCCCGTTGGAGGAAGAGTTGATGCAGATCTTTGCTCCCGGCTTCAGCAGTCGCGACCAGCAGATCGTGGCCGAGTATTACGGTTGGGACGGCGGGGGTGGCCACACGCTGGAGCAGGTGGGCCGGAAGTACGCATTGAGCAGGGAGAGGATTCGGCAGATTTGCAGTCGGGCGATCAAGCGGAACCGCAATACGGTGGTGTTTGCACCGGTGCTGGATCGGTCGCTGGCACTGCTGGAGAAGCGGATTCCGATACGACTGGATAAGCTGCAATCGCAGCTTGACGCCGCCAGGGATTCGCCGCGTCGTCTACCGGTGGAAGCGATTCTACAGGCCGCAGGCTGCCTTTCCCGCCGGCCGCGGTTCGTGATTGTCGACGTCGGAAAAGGCCGTTTGGCGATCCAGCCGAAGCACGCCAAGCTGCCGCGAGTGATTGCCCAAGCCGCCAGGCATCTCGCAACTACTCAGGGGGCCGCCAAGATCCGCGACGTGATGTCAGAACTAGCGGGCCAGGTCCCAAAGAAAGTCGCCCCGGTATTGATCCGCGAAACCCTGGAAACTTGGCGCGGCCTTCGGCCGCAACCAAAGTGGATAGTGGATAGTGGTCAGTTGTCAGTGTCATTTTATTTGTTACGCTGCTTGAGATGAGTACGGGGCGTGGACGGCTTTTGGGAGAATGGGATGGAACGGTTTCTTGAGCGGCATGGGGAGCATATCGTAGGGGTTTTGTCGGGCTTTGACCGCGTTTTGTTTCGTGGCACGTTGCGGTCGATCAGCTACCTCGCCGGGATGG
>JAUWHT010000090.1 GCA_030605745.1 Pirellulales bacterium
CCGTAAAAGGCTCCACAGCGCAAGTTTACCTATTTTAACATTTATCGGATTTTCAACCTTTTTTTCGCCCCGGCCGCCCAGTTCCCAACTGCCATCGTCTTAGCAGAAAAAACAACCTGCGGAAAATCGGGCTTGCCCGGCGCTGAGGTTCACCGCTGGTTCGCTCCACCACGGCAGCGCCGGGCAAGCCCGGCCGCTACACGGGATGAATTATCCATGCGCAAGGTGCATTGTCGCGGAGAATGCCAGTCTTGACAACCTACCACCCCCGAGCGGGGAGTTTCTCGCGGGGCTTCCTCGTGGTATAAGTGCCGGGGTGACCGTGAGTTCGAGCTGTAGGAGGCGACTCCAGTCGCCGATTGATGCGGCGGGATCAGGTCGGCGACTGGAGTCGCCTCCTACAAAACCTCATTTTCCGGCCGTGGCCGGTATGTACAAGGAAAATAAGGAGATACCGTGAACGAAAGCAAGCCGTTGACCCGGGCGCACTGGATGGTGCTGATTGCCGCCTTTCTGGGCTGGATGTTTGATGGGTTGGAGATGGGGCTATTCCCCATTGTCGCGAGGCCCGCCTTGCAGGACCTGCTGGGAGTGACGGACGATACACTGGTGGGCCTTTGGAACGGGCGGATCGCGGCTTGCTTTCTGCTGGGGGCCGCCTCCGGCGGGCTGTTGTTCGGCTGGCTGGGCGACAGGATCGGCCGGGTCCGTTCGATGATGTTCAGCATCCTCACTTATTCCTTCTTCACCGGCTGCTGCTACTTCGCCGGCGAGCCGTGGCACCTCGGCGCGTTGCGATTCCTTGCCGCACTGGGCATGGGCGGAGAATGGTCCCTGGGCGTAGCGCTGGTGATGGAATGCTGGCCCGAGAAGCTGCGGCCGCTGATGGCCGGCATCATCGGTGCCGCGGGAAACGTCGGCTTTCTCTTAATTTCCATGCTGGCCATGTTCGTCGAGGTCACCGTCGACTCTTGGCGGTGGATGATGATCGCGGGAGCCGTCCCGGCGGTACTGACCATCTTTATCCGCCTGTTCGTGCCAGAGTCGGAGCGCTGGCAAGAGTCCGTGAAGGGAACCACCGCCAAACCGATCCGAGAGATTTTCACGTCGTGGGCCCTGCTGAGGCCGACATTGCTGGCCATCTGCTTCGCCTCGATCGCGCTGATCGGGACCTGGGGCGCCGTGTCGGGATTCTTGCCGCTGTGGACGGACCAACTGGCGGGTCCCGAAAACCCATACGCCAAGGCGACGGTTCAGTTCATGTTGTCCATCGGGGCGATCATCGGTTGTATCGCCGCCCCGCTTTTGGGCGGCAAGATCGGACGCCGCCCGGCGTACTTCGCTCTTTGCTTCTCCTCGCTGCTGGTGTGCGGCTTCTTGTTCCGTTGCCTATCGGAGTACAACCTGTTGTTCCTGGCCACGGCCGCGGTAGCCGGCTGCGTGACCGGCTCCTTCTACGGCTGGCTGCCGCTGTACCTGCCGGAGCTTTTTCCCACTCGCGTGCGAGCGACCGGCCAGGGCCTGAGCTTCAACTTCGGGCGGGTCGCCGCCGCAGTTGCCGCTATGGGAACCGGCGTGTTGATGTTATACGTCGGAGGCAGTTACCCCAAGGCGTGCGCGATCATCACCCTGATCTACCTGCTGGGCATGGTGCTGATCTGGTTCTCGCCCGAGACCAAGGGGAAACCGCTGCCCGATTGAGGGTAGTTTAGCCGCCGGGCTTGCCCGGCGCGCTGGTATTCGAGCGTGATGCCCACCAGACAACGCGCCGGGCAAGCCCGGCGGCTAAACCAGCAGCACTGGACTTCCGGCTCGGCGTATGCCAGAGTAGTAGTATGATGATTAGAGTAACAGTTCAGCCGAAAGGAGTTTTCACGTGATTCTTAACAATAGCCGGGGGACAACGTCCCGCGGGTGCATTGCCATTCTGGGCTGTATGCTGCCGGCGCTGGGTGTTCTGCTTTTCGCCTGGCAGGTCACCCAGCCTGCCGAAGGCGCAAACCAGCCCGGCGAGGGGGTGACCGAAAGCCCGAGTGACAGGCCGCCCGCGCTCGAAACACCGGCCAGACCCGGCGCGGAAGAGCCGGCCGTGCGCGCTGCAAGACGGCCGCCCAAGCCGCGCTGCAAGACGTGTCGCCCCGCGCACAGAAAGCCCCGAGCCGGGACTCAGTGCAGCACTCGCTTGCGATCGATCCGCTGCCGGCGCCGCGTGTGCCCGGCGGTCGCAAAGAAACCCAACCTGTACGCCTGGAAAAACCTCTTCGACGGCAAAACGCTCAAAGGATGGAAAGTTCCCGAGTTCGGCGGAGAGGGCGAGGTCTACGTCAAGGACGGAATGATCGTGATGGAGATGGGCAGCTCGATGACCGGCATCACCTGGACCGGAGACCTGCCGCGGAACGATTACGAGTTGACGCTCGAAGGGATGCGGATCGACGGATGCGACTTCTTCTGCACCACGACGTTTCCGGTGGGCAAGGACCAGTGCTCGCTGGTTACCGGCGGCTGGGGTGGCATGGTCGTCGGGCTGTCGAACGTCGACTACTACGATGCCTCCGACAACATGACCACCACGTTCTACGACTTCAAGCCCAAAACGTGGTACCCGGTGCGGATTCGCGTGACGGCGGCAAAGATCGAGGCCTGGATCGGAGATGAGCAGGTGGTCGACCAGCCGCGCAAGGGACATAAGTTCGGCATCCGAGCCGAGTGCGACTTGTGCCAGCCGTTGGGTATCTCCACCTGGTGCACCACCGGGGCCGTGCGGAACATCCGCATCCGCCGGCTAACGAGCGATTAGGAGCTGTAACACAATAACTCGATCAATTGGGTGGCACGCCCAGAACGAAGTGATGGGCGTGGGGGCCGGAAAAACACGCCCTTCGCTCTGCTCAGGGACGTGCCACCCGGTTGCCGATTCGGTCAAGTTATTCTTTTACAATGCCTTACAATGCCTTAGGTGGCCGCTTCACTCCAGCGAAATGATCAGCTTACCGCTGTCGGTTTCCACCTGAAATGGGACAAGCGGTTCGCGGGCCGACCCAGAGACGTTCCTGCCGTGGTAGTCGAAGACCGACTTGCCGATGCTGCAACAACGAATCCTGTCTTCACCGGGTACCGGATCGAGCCGCCGGTGGCCCAGGTGCGTACAGCGGTTGGGAAAAGCGTGAAAGTGGCCGTCCTGCCCGTGCAGCACCAGCACACGCTGAGGCAAGGCAGAGCCTTCCAGGCGGATCGCCCTGCCGGGTTGCGACAGCTCGGGCGCCCGGTCCAGCACGATCTCGATCTTACCCTGGGCACAGCTCCAGCACCCGGCGTCGGCAGGCGGCCGAGTTTCGCAAATGCCGAACAAATGTTTGAAAATGCCCATGGTTTGTGCTCCCGTTTCCGTAGGCGCGTCGGGCTTCTTCTACATCAAAAAGTGCTGCGACACAATACTTTAGGTTGGCGCGACCGCCGGTCGCGGCTTTGTGGGTTGCCAGTGGTGGGTTGGATGGTTTAGAATTGGGTGGTTGTTGACAGTTGCGGTCCCCTTTTTGGAGGGTAGTTCCCCTTGGCTACTGCGGAAAAGATACACATTGTCGGCATCGGCGAAGATGGCCTGGATGGTTTGATGGGCGCCGCCCGGGAATTGATCGATCGGGCCGACCTGCTGGTTGGCGAAGACCTCACTCTGGCCAGGGTGCCTGAAACCAAGGCCGAGCGGCTCCGCGTGGGCACCGACCTCGATGAGGCAATAGACCGGCTCAGAACCTCCCCCCAAAAAAGGATCGTGGTACTCGCCGAAGGCGACCCGCTGTTCTACGGCGTGGCCCGATTCCTTTGCGACAAGCTTGGAAAGGAGCGGTTCGAGGTTGTGCCGCACGTCAGTTGCATGCAACTGGCTTTCGCCCGGGTGAAGGAAAGCTGGGAAGAAGCGTTTCTGACCAACCTGGCCACCCACAGCCTGGAGAGCGTTTTGGAGCATATCCGCACGGCGGAGAAGGTCGGGCTGTTTACCAGCGAGGCCGTTCCACCGTCGGCGGTGGCCCGGGCGCTGTTGGACTGGCAGATCGACTACTTTACCGCCTATATCTGCGAGAACCTCAATTCGCCCGACGAACGGGTGACCCAGGGCGAGTTGAGCGAACTGGTCGATCAGCGGTTCAGCCCGCTTAACGTGATGATCCTGGTCCGCAAGCCAAACGTACCCGACCGGCCGGCCGAATCGATCGGTCTGCGACTGTTCGGCAACCCGGACGCCGCCTTTCATCAATCGAAGCCCAAGCGGGAGTTGGTCACCCCGGCGGAGATTCGGGCCATAGCCTTGGCCGAGATGGACCTGGGCCCGGCCAGCGTTGTCTGGGACATTGGTGCCGGCTGCGGATCGGTATCCATCGAGGCGGCCCAGATCGCCTGCGAGGGGACCGTCTACGCCGTCGAACAGGACCTGGAAGACCACCGGTTGATCGTCCAGAATGCGGAGCGGTTCGGCGTGTCGAATCTCACACCGGTGCTGGGCCGGGCGCCAGAGGTCTGCGACGACCTGCCCGAGCCCGACAGCATTTTCGTCGACGGCAGCGGCCGCGATATATGCAGCCTGGTCGATTCGGTCTACCGGCGGCTCCGCGTGGGCGGGCGCCTGGTAGCCACCATCGCCGGCATCGACAACCTGGCTGAGACCTGCCGGTTGCTCCACGGATACAGCCCCGATGTGAAGGTCTGGATGATCAACCTTGCCCGGGGGAATTATCAGCTCGAACGGGTCCGCTTCGAATCGCTCAACCCCACGTTCCTGGTGGCAGTGGTCAAGCCGGCATAAGGCCGCTTTGCGGTGGTCGCACCATAAAGCCGCGACCGGTGGTCGCGCCATAAGGCGACAACACTGCTGAGCCTCAAACGGCACTGGCGCGACCACCGGTCGCGGCTTTATGCTGGGCGCCCTCAATCAAGTCCTCGAACAGCGCCAGATGGCGGCGGGCGATGCTGCGCCAATCGTAGTCCTGCGCCACCCGGCGGGCCTGGTGGCTCAGCCGATCAGTTGCTTCCCGATCGGCGACCACCCGGCCAACGGCCTCGGCCAACTCGGGCGCCGACTCGGGCGGTACCAGGATGCCGGTTCGCCCCGGCTCGATCAACTCGTCCAGGCCGGGAACACGTGTGCCGATTACCGGAGTGCCCGAGGCATAACTCTCCAACAGGACCAACGGGAACGCCTCCCAAGTCCGGGTGGGCATGACCGTGCAAAGCGCGTTCTGAAGCAACCAGGTCTTTGCAGTTCCTTGGGCACGGCCGAAAAACCGGACTCGGCCGTCGATTCCCAAACCGGCGGCACGGTTTTCAAGAGCCGATCGCTCCCGGCCTGCGCCGGCAATCACCAAGCAAACGTCGTTTCCGGCCCCTGCCGTCGAAAATGCCTCCAGCAGCACGTCCACTCCCTTGCGTCGATCGAGCCGGCCGAGAAACAGCAGGTACTCTCCGGCCCGAATGGCCGGGTCCAGCCCGGCAGGCCGCTGGACCGCAGCAGCAAACCGGGCGGCGTCCACGCCGTTGGGTATCCGCTCGACGCGGCGCAGGCCCGGGCATAGCTGCCGCATCCGCTCCTCGGTGAACCGGCTGATAGCCACCACGGCGTCGGCCCGGTTCAAAGCGACAAGGTATCGGCCCGGCAGGCCGGGCTTCCTCAGCACGGGACACGAAGGGGTCACATCGCCGCCGTGGCTGGTCATCACCACCGGCAAGTCGGCCACCGACGCGCACCGCGCGGCAATGTACCCGTCCGGATAAACGCTGTGGCAGTGTACGACGTCGAAGCAATACCTTCGATGCGCTCGGGCCAGCCACCAGCGATACCAGTCTACGAACCGGCGCGTCGAGTAGAAACTGGGATGCCGCCGAACCGGATAAGGCAGCGATTTGTCGCCCAACCGCCACCTCCCACGCGGCCACGGGGCCAACACAACGGCTTCGTGCCCGCAGGCCATGAACTGCCGCGCCAGGGCATCAACCACCAACTCCTGTCCACCCATCTCGGGCAGCGCCGTGTGCGTGTAGAGACAGATTCGCATGACGTCGGTCACCTTCACGCTGTCTCAATGACAATGTGCATGGATTGTTTAGCCGCCGGGCTTGCCCGGCGCGTTTTACCTGTTGGGGTGTCCCAATCTACCCCAGCCACTTGGCCACGTCCTTCGCCCAGTATGTGAGGATGATGCCGGCACCGGCGCGGTGGATGGCGGTGAGACATTCCAGGACCACGGTCTTTTCGTCGAGCCAGCCGTGCCCGGCGGCCGCTTTGACCATGCTGTACTCGCCCGATACGTTGTACGCGGCCAGCGGCACGCCGGGAAAGCGGTCGCGGGCCTGGCGGATGATGTCCAGGCAGGTCAACGCCGGCTTGACCATGATGATGTCGGCCCCTTCGGCCAGGTCGAGTTCGATCTCGCGCATGGCCTGCCCGGCGGCCGCGGCCGGGTCCATCTGGTAGCCACACCGATCGCCCTGTTGCGGCGTGCTCTCGGCCGCCTCGCGGAACGGCCCGTAGAACGCGCTGGCGTACTTCGCTGCATAGCTCATGATCGGCACGTGCGAGAAACCGGCTGCGTCGAGGGCCTGCCGGATCGCGCCCCCCATGCCGTCGACCATCCCGCTGGGGGCCACCATATCGGCGCCGGCCCGGGCATGGACCACCGCCTGTTCGGCCAGCAGCTTGAGCGTGGCGTCGTTGTCCACGTCGATCCGCCCGGTCGCCCGGTTGATAACCCCGCAATGGCCGTGGTCGGTATACTCGCAGAAGCAGACGTCGGTGATTACCAGGAACTCCCGCGCAATTCGTTTTGCCGCCCGTATTGCCTGCGGGATGATCCCCAACTCGCTGGTGGCATCACTTCCGACGGCGTCCTTTTCCGCCGGGATGCCAAACAATATCACGCCGCCAAGGCCCAGTTCGGCCGCCTGACCGATTTCCTCGGCCAACAGGTCAACCGAAAGCTGATAACAGCCCGGCATGGCCGAGATTTCCTGCCGTACATTTTCACCCGGCCGGACAAACAACGGCAAGATCAACTTACCCGGCGAAAGCCGCGTCTCGCGCACCAGCCGACGAACCCCCGGATGATAGCGAAGCCGCCGCAGCCGCGTAGTGGGAAAACCGGGCGAAAGACGCTCTGGTTCAAGTGACATGGCGTGATCTTTTTCAATTAGCCTGGGGAGGGTGGGTCAGACACATAGGTTGAATTTCTGATTGCGCCGGCTGGTTAGCTCTGTTCCTGTTGCGGCCGACCAATCGCCGGATGGACGATTTCACGCGTGCCGAACAGCCCCTCCTGAATAGAAAGGACCTCGTTCAGGATGTATGGCATTGTTAGCGCATTTCTCTTGCCAACTACCCCGTGTAGATGGCATCGAAGAGACTCGGCTGTTTTATATCGTCAACTAGCTCCAAGAACGCCTTCACCTTTCCAGGTTGCGCCCAGCTAGCAGTGCCACCAGTGCGGCTGGCGCCAAGTATGGTCTCAATCTCAGAATCTATCAGTAAGCCAAGGATGCTCTCTGCAAGCAGTCTTGACGAGAAACTCATATATGCCTGTAGCGACTGGTTCGGCACCCAGCGCCCCTCGATGAGCTTTGGCTGAAATGTCGTCTTTCCGTAAGACTGCCATACGACTTTGTACTCACGGAAGGTGTAAGGTCCCACCCCGAGAAGGGCCCACCAATCTCCCTTGGCGATTTGCATTTGAATCATCCTGCCCTTCCTGGCACGGAGTAACTCTTCGTTCTCTTGAAGATAGGCCCATGCCAGCGGGAATTGACTCTTCAGAACGGCTTCCGACAGTGGACGACCGGCCACCTTGTCATATGGAAGAAACACATACTTGTGAGCGACAAGATCCCTCTCCTCGCAGAAGTTCCTACTGGTAACCAGTGGAAATACAAGCTCATTCTCAAGAAGGGCTTCCCGCTTCTTGTTGCGCAATTGAGAGCCCCCCTTGCCTGCATCGGCACACTCAGTGAAGAAAAATAGATCATTTCCACCGCACGTGTTCACACCTTGTCTAGGCATGGATTCCCTGGGTACTCGAATCCTGGCTTGTTTGTTCTCTTGACCGACAATCCAACAGGATTCCGGGCTTGTCATAGGCCGCGCCTTTTCGTGGCGCACGTTAGTCTCAGATTCATAGATGCAGTAATTGACCGGAAATTTCGTGCGTGTTTGGTTCTGCAGGACGGCTAAGCAATAGCTTGTGCCGACACCATTGAATACGTCCAGAGACGTGAGTTCGTGAACTTCTTTGACGCCAAAGCGCTCCTTTGTGGTTGCAAGGGATCGAAATGCGTCATGAGCTCCGTCGTTCATAAATAGGGACAAGGGGAGGAACAGGGTTGCGATGCCATCATTCGCGCAGCAATCTCTCAGCGCCTTGACTGTGACCAAGGCGGCAACGTCCATGCGTGAGCCTCCCCACAAAACTTTGCGTCGGTCAGGTACAAGTTCATACCTCATGAACATAGGCTTGACCTGTTCTTTATATGTGTCAGGTAGGTCTGTGAAATTGCACCAGGGAGGGTTGCCGATGATAGCGTCGTACTTGGTGTCATTCTCCGTTATCAGGAAATCGGCATGGGATACGCTGGCTACAGGGAAGTCGATACTGTAAAGCTTTCTCATGCGGTCATGGAACCTTGCGCAGAGAGCCGCATCAATCTCCACCATCTTCAGGCGAGACAGCATACCCGTGTCTACGCATACCCCATCTTGGCGAGCACGCACAATGAAGGCCTCAAGCAAGTTGCCCGTGCCACCTGTTGGGTCGAGGACACTACCGCCAGACAGCCACCTCTGGTAGGGACCCTTCTCGATGGCCCAGATCGACCAACGTAGAGGAGTGAAGAACTGCCCTATACCAGAGCTATCTGATGAATCGGAATTCCCTGTATCCATTTTTCTTGAATTCCCGAATTGAGTCGGCGCGTTTCTGTGCATCTCGACCAACACGCTCGTAGTGCTTGATCGCTAACTCCGTGAATATATCAAAGAAGCCATGTAGGTCTCTATCCCAATCGACTTCGTCCCATACCTGGTTGATCGAGTAGTTAAGACGGACCTGCCCTGTCCCCAGGTTCTCGATTCGGTAGGTATCTTCAGGCAACACATGGAACGGACAGACTTTGATGTACTCTAGATCACGCCCCTTCTTTGTTTCATGCGACGCGTTGTGCCCGAACTCGACAACTACAAAGACGCCTTTATCGTTCGCAAGGAACTTCAGCAGGTTTCCAACAGCACACACTCCGCCGTCCGAGTAACGAACCTTGTCTAGATCCTTCGTCTTGACGTCGAGACCATGA
>JAUWHT010000088.1 GCA_030605745.1 Pirellulales bacterium
TAAAAGGCTCCACAGCGCAAGTTTACCTATTTTAACATTTATCGGATTTTCAACCTTTTTTTCGCCCCGGCCGCCCAGTTCCCAACTGCCATCGTCTTAGCAGAAAAAACAACCTGCGGAAAATCGGGCTTGCCCGGCGCGTGGTTGAGGTGGCAGTTAAACTGCCACCCCAACCGAGACTCCAACGCGCCGGGCAAGCCCGGTGGCTAAACTACCTGGTTGGCCCCCTGCCGTTGGGGCGACCGGCGGCTTATACTTTTTTACGGCCCGGCGGTAAAGTTCAGCTTATAGGGTTTTTAGGCACAGGCGATGTGCGAACTTACCCAATACGACTACGACCTGCCTCAGCAGTTGATCGCGCAGTCGCCGGCGGTCTCGCGGACGGACGCCCGGCTGCTGGTCGTCTCTCGCTCGCGTAACTCATTGGAGCACAAGCACATACGCGATCTGCCGGAATTCTTTCGGCAGGGCGATTGCCTGGTGCTGAACGACACTCGGGTTGTTCCTGCCCGGCTGATCGGCCGGCGGACCCGGACTGGCGGCCGTTGGGAGGGCCTGTTCCTGGAGGCGGACGAAAAGGGACTCTGGCGGCTGCTGGGCAAGACGCGGGGAAAACTTGCACCCGGCGAGACGATCACCCTGATTGGCGCCTGTGGTCAAGAGGAGATCCGGCTTTATTTGGGCGCCAGGCAGCCGGACGGAACGTGGATCGGCCGCCCGGAGTCGGGTGAAGAGACATTCGACCTGCTCGAGCGGATAGGTTGGGTGCCGCTGCCGCCGTACATCCGCAAGGGCCGGATGGTCGAGGCCGACCGGGAGAGCTATCAGACCGTTTACGCCGAGCGGCCCGGCGCAGTCGCCGCGCCAACCGCCGGCCTGCACTTTACCGACTCCTTGCTCCGCCTGATTGAACAACAGGGGGTAACGCTCTGCCGGCTGACGCTGCACCTGGGGCCCGGCACGTTCCGTCCGATTACCAGCAAGTCGCTGGCCGACCACAAGATGGACTCCGAATGGGGTAGCGTCGGTCCGGAGTGCGTCGAGAAGATCACCGCCTGCCGCAGCCGGGGCAGTCGCGTGATTGCCGTTGGCACCTCGTCGGTCCGGCTGCTGGAGACGGCTGCCGGCGGCGGGACGCTGGAACCGTTCACCGGGCGGACCGACTTGTTCATCCGCCCGCCGTACCGATTCCGCACCGTCGACGCCCTGCTGACCAACTTCCATCTGCCCCGCACTACGCTGCTGGTACTGGTCCGCGCGTTCGGCGGCGATGAACTGATAAGCCGGGCCTACCAAGAGGCGATCCGCGAGGAGTACCGATTCTACAGCTACGGTGATGCAATGTTGATTGTTTGAGACTGAAAGGATTCACCTGTGCCCGACGTCAAGACCGAACGCGTGCTTGTGGTGCCCACCGAACTGTTTCACCGGCTTGGATATTTTCAGGGGTTTAGCGGTGAGGTAGACCGGTACCTCGGCGAGCTGCTCAGTCCGAGGCATACGAGCTACCGGCCTCGCGAGCAGGTCGAAGGTGATCCCGGCTTCAAGCAATTGATTCCCTACGTGATTTTCCGCCACACCGACGACCAAGGGCGCGAAACCATCTTCCAGTACACGCGGGGCACCGGCCAGGGTGAAGGCCGGCTGCACCGGAAGCGAAGCGTGGGTATCGGCGGGCACATCTCGGCCGGCGACGCGCAGCCGAACGCCGAGCGCAGCCCTTACGAAGAAGGAATGCGGCGCGAGCTGAAAGAAGAGGTGGTAATCGACACGCCTTACACCGCCCGCTGCGTGGGACTGATCAACGACGACCAGACCGAGGTGGGCAGCGTCCACTTGGGCGTGGTCTACATCTTCGACGTCGAGCGCCCCGCAGTCCGGCCCAACGAGACGGAGATCATCCAGAGCGGTTTCCGGCCCGTCGAGGAAATCCTGGCCGACTTGACCGGCTTCGAGACGTGGTCGGAGATTTGCATCAGAGCGTTGTTCGGGAGTTCATAAAGCCGCGACCGTTGGTCGCGCCTTGTTGGGCGCGACCAACGGTCGCGGCTTTGTGTGGCGCG
>JAUWHT010000202.1 GCA_030605745.1 Pirellulales bacterium
ATTGCCCAACGCCTGGGAAGTCGTTTACAAAACAAGCAAGCAAAATAACACCATCGCGCATTTTTGCATTTCCACATCTCCCCGAATTGCTATTTTGTTTACAACCCCACGGGCTGGCCCGCGGCAATGCTCTCATAGCAAGCGTTCATGGCCTCGATGTTTCGTCGGTGCCAGCCAAGATTGATTTGTGGCGTGTGACCGTTGCGCACACAACCGACAAACTCGTCGATAAGTCCGATCCATTCGTCAAAGTACGTGTAATGAACCGTGTAACGGTCGTTGGGTACCCCGTTGTGGTAAACGTTCGGTCCAAAGCAGTCGGCCACAATGGTGCCGTTCTCGCCACCGATCGTCAGGTTGACCTCCATTCGTTTCGGAAAGATTTCCCAGCCGGGACCCGGCTCCGAAAGGCGTTCTTCATGGCGCGACCACGACGGATCGAAAAGGAACGTGCAGCCGTCGGCCATCTTGCCGTTGACCACAAGCAGGTCTTCAACCTCCAGGTCGGTGCGGATATTCGGTGCGACTTCGGCGTAAATGTGCTCGAAATCGCTGTGGGTCAGCCAGCGGATCAGATCGAAGACGTGTGGATGGTCGCACAATGCACCGCCGCGGAAACGTCCGTCGCCGTCGGCCAACGGAACACGCTTTCCGAAGCTTTGCTCCGGCATGCCCTGCCACGGAAAGGCCCAGACCGGCGACAAAGTGATATTCGTCGCCTGAATCGAGCGAATCCGGCCGATGGCACCTTCGGCTACAAGCTGCTTCAGTCGCCGTACTACCGGGTTGTAGTGCAACTCCAACTCGACCTGGCAGACCAGGCTGGCCTGATCGACCAACTCGATCATCTGGTCGTATTCATCCAGATCGAACGTGGGGATCTTCATTGAAAGGATATGGACGCCTCGCTGGACACACGCCTTAACCTGGCGAAGATGCTCGCTGTTGGCAGAGGCCAGTACGGCCGCTTCGATCTCCAGATGCCGGTCGAACATCTCCTGTTCGTCGCGATAGCACGGGACATCTTCGACGGCCTGCCGGAACCGTCGCTCGACAGTATCGTCTTCGGCACAGGCAGCCACCCAGTCGAGTTGCGAAGAGTCCTTGAGCGTCTGGAAGTACTTGCGCGTGTGGCCGTGCGTTAGCGACAACATGGCGATCTTTAGCGGCTTCATACGCACACTCCTTCCACGGTCATGCGTTGCCGCAACCGGTCCGATTCGTAGGCCAATTCGACTAGTTGCCGCAACCGTGCGTGTTCTGCACGAAGCTCCGACACATATTCCGGACGGCATAATACTTCGTAAGCAGATCTCACCAAGCTGACCTGGTCCTGATCCAGCCCGAACAGTTCGTCGTCGGTGTCGGTGTACTGCTGCGTGCCGGAGTCGGTCCAGGTGAAGATCGAGCTTTGTGCCACCTGGGTGTCGACCGGGCGATCGGAGGCCACGCCGCGCCGGGCGATCAATTCGTGACGATCGTGTATCGGCGAGCCTGGCGGAAGCGTGGTGCCGGTTTCCACGCTGCAAACGACGTCGTTGGACAGGCGCAGGATCACGTTGGCCGCACGGTCGCGGTCAATGGCCGCATAGACTCCCGCAATCGGAGCGCCTACCAACCATTCGGCCAGGTCGAACTCGCGATAGAGCGTCGCGGCCAGCGGCATCGTCTCGCCGTCGGTCAGGCAGGCGAAACGGCACATCAAAACCGGCACGATCGTCTGTTCGTCGACCAGACGCTTCAGTTCTATAAACCGTCGCTCGCTTCGCCACGGTCGCAGCGGGACCGTTTGCTCAGGCAAATCAGTATCACGTTGCGACCAGCCGGGCACGAGCACCAGTACACCGTTACTACTGCATTCTGGTGGTCGGCGGCCGTTACACAGCCGCCACGGCCCAGCCGGCTCGACCGCGTACTTGCGCAGCAGAGCGGCCAGGGCGTCGTTTGTGTCGAGGGACGTTGTTGTCATAAGTCGTCTACAGGAGTAAAGGTCGCCGTACCGGCGACCGCTAAACTTGTCAATTCCCACGTTTAGCAGCCGCCGGTACGGCGGCTTAAACGCTATGTGATACCTCAGAGCATTTTCACGCGCGGTGAATACTTCTCGACGAATTGCGCGTTGAATTCGTCGCCGCCCGGCGCATTGGCACTCCGCCATATCGGCGGCTCGATTTCCCGTGCGACACACTGCCGCACCGTTTCGATTTCCAGGCGATGGGCGATGTAAAAATCAATAATGTTCGAGTTCGGCGCGATCGGCGTATCGAAACCCGGCACGTTGACCACGCAGTCACCGACCTCGTTGTAGTCGTCGATGCAAACATCTGCCAGATCGAACAGGTTCTTGCCGCTTGGGTGTCGGATGAAGTGATCGGCCGGCATCTGCTGCTGCCAACGAGATGAACTGACGGCGATCAGTTTGACGCCCTGTTCCTTGGCTTCTATGGCGGCGTCGATCGTGGCCGCGTTGATGCCGATGTTGTGGAAGATCAACAGAACGTCGTCCGGCTGAAGGCGGAAATACTTCACGATGCTGCGGCCATAGTTGACACACCGCTCCAACTCGAGGTATTTCAGCGCCTGGTTGAATACCGACAGTCCGGTTTCCATTACGGGGTTGATGTTGGCCAGGCCGCCTGCCCGGAAGAACATCTCGCCCATCACCAGCGTGGTGTGCCCGCCGCCGCCGTAAACGTTGATCAACCGATCCTGCCCGATGGCATCGGCCATCAACCCGGCCGCCTTTTCGATGTTTTCCTGCTGCTCGCGTTCGACCTTGCGCAGCAATTCGACCGTTTTGTCGAGATACCCGAAGTCCGGCGTTTGACTTTCCATTTTGTTTTTCACTTTCGATAGTTCGTAGTTTTTCTATTTAGCCCGCCGTAAATACACGGCGGGCAAACGTGGCAAGCATTTTCCGCTAGCCCCGGGTGTATTCACCCGGGGCTAAATCAATGCCCGAGCGTAGGCATTGCCGATCATGTTCCACAACTCCAGCGCCCTGGGTGCGGCCAGCGCGGTGCCGTGTCCGCCACGGTACGTCCAGGCAAACAGGCTCTCCACGCCCAACTCGGCGTAAAGCTGCACAATATCCTTGATTTCGTCCAGGTTCTCAGGTTCCTGGTAATAACCCATAATCCAACGCTGGGAACCCACGCTGTGCCTCCGGGCAATCTCGACGGTCCGCTCGGTAATCGAGCGGAAGAAGCTGCGCGGCAACTGATATGAAAGGATCGTCGTGCTGAAGACGTCGCAGGCGTCGCTTGCGGCCACCTTGTCCCAGTCGTCGTAGCCACGGTTTTCGGTGACATAATAGGTGCCCAACGTGGCATGGACACAGCAGATGATCTTGCTGTCGGGCCGAATCGCTTTGATCCGTCGCGATGCGTTCTCCAGTATGTCCAAGGCACGGTCCTGTCGGAATCGCTTCACCTCCATTGTCAGTTGCCGCGGCATTTCGTAGCCGTATCGCTCCTCGAACATCCGCCGGCAATACGGGCAGCGGCAACTCCAGTCGTCGCCGGCACTGCCTGTAATCGAGGCATAACTCTTAGGCAATGCGTAGTGCGGCTCGTCCCAGAAAAAACCGTCGGCGTCAACCTCCCGTGCAAGCCGCTGGCAGATGTCGAAGAAGTACTCGCGAAACGCCCGGCTGTTGAAACAAACCGCCGGCAACGCTTCGCCGGTCAGTGCAGATACCTGGCGGTTGCCGGGATTATTGGTCAAAAACAGGCTCGGCGGTTCACCGCCGAACCACTTGCCGATCCCCCATGTGTCGAGGTATACGGTAAGGCCCGCTTCCTTGCCGGCCTGTACGATCTCCTTGATGTTGGGCCACCAGAAGTCGATGTCGAACTCAGATAGTGCCAACAGCACGGCCGTACAATTGTGGTCGACCATCTCCTGGAAATCACGCCGCGCGTGTTCCACGTAACTCAGCCCGTAGTAGCTCACACCTGTTTCTTTTATCGACATAGTTGTGTATCCGTTACCTTTACCCGAGGGTCGGTGCTTTGCCGTACCACCAAATGCGGCTCCAAGAATATCCGGTTCGGTGGTCGGTCGCCGGTGCATTGAATCCGGTCGACAAGATTCTGCACCGCCAGCCGAGCGATCGATTGGATCGGATAAGCCACGCTCGTCAGCGGCGGGCTGGTCACACGCGACTCCGGCAAGTTGTCGAAGCCGACCAATGCTACCTCGCCTGGGACCGCAATGTCGTGTTCCAAGCAGTATTGCAGCGCGCCGACGGCCAACAGGTCGTTGTACGCGAAAACCGCACGCGGACGCTCGGCACCTTGCATCAGATGCCGCATTGCACGATATCCGTGGATAATGTCGCGACCGTTGCCGCCGGCGATCCGATCCGGGCCGAAATCGACCCTTTCTTCCATCAAGGCCGAGCGAAATCCATGAAGACGTTCGTCGTGCTTCAACCTCGGTCCGAATCCGATATAGCTGAACGAGTCGTAACCCATGCTGAGCAAATGGCCTGCTGCCAACGCACCGCCGGCGAAGTTGTGGGCAACGACGAAGTCGGCCTCGACACCCTGTGCGCGACGGCTAACGAACGAAAGCCGCACGCCCTGATCGACCAGGCTGCGATAAAACGCGGCACAGACTTCGTCCAAGCCGGGGCAGATCAGCAGGCCTTCTACGCCGATCTCCAACAGCCCCTCGATTGCCTGGCTTTCACGCCGAAAATCCGTGTCGCTACTGGACATCAGAACCTGGTAACCCTGGTCTCCGGCCGCACGCTGAACGTAGCGGCAGACGCGACTGAAAAACGGATTCGTGATGTCGGTCACTACCAGGCCCAATCGACGAGGAAAACCATTTTCAATTCCTGAAGAACCCGTCCCGGCGAACGCTGCCGGGCTGATCTTCGCCGGACTGGTCGAGTCGCCGATCAGCAGATCCTTGTCTTTCAATCGTTTCACCACCTTTTGGGCAGTCGTCAGCGCAATGCCGAATCGTTCGGCCAACTGCCGAACCGTAATAAACCGCTCGCCCGGGCGGCCGTACCCGCCGGCACGAATTTCGTCCGCCATTTCCAGGACAATTTGATCTGATTTAATCATCGGTCTGTTACCTTTGACAACGACCATTGTTGATTTTCAACCGAGCAGGAAACAGAACGGCACGACAACAATAAACAGAACAATGGTAATTCTATCTGGAACAACGATGCCTGTCAACTGTTCGTATTCCGAGTGCTCCCCGAGTGCTCTAAATAGATTTACCTGCAAGTCAAGGGAATTGAAGCCTCGAGCGAGAGCAACCCCCTCTGGGGTGGCGGCCCTTGTGGAAATCGGCGGGACGGGGTAAATTACTGGATTCTGGGTTGCCAGAATCATGGGCTTTGGATGCAATCAAGGAGACCAACGGTGGAAAAACGACGTTTTGTGACTATCGAGGGTAATGAGGCGACGGCCAACATTGCACACCTTTGCAGCGAGGTGATGGCGATTTATCCGATCACGCCCTCGTCGGGGTTGGGTGAGATGCCGGACGCCTGGGCGGCGGCCGGACGGAAGAACATCTTTGGGGCCGTGCCCCATGTGGTCGAGATGCAGAGCGAGGCGGGTGCGGCCGCGGCGGTGCACGGCTCGGTGCAGGCGGGGGCCCTGACGACCACGTTTACCGCCTCCCAGGGCCTGTTGCTGATGATCCCTAATATGTTCAAGATCGCCGGGGAATTGACCCCTGCGGTGTTCCACGTCACTGCCCGGACTGTGGCCACGCATGCGCTGTCGATTTTCGGCGACCATAGCGATGTGATGGCCTGCCGTTCGACCGGCTGGGCGCTTTTGGCATCCGGCTCGGTGCAGGAGGCCCAGGACATGGCGCTAATCGCCCATGCTGCCACGCTTGAAGCCCGGGTGCCGTTCATCCATTTCTTCGACGGATTCCGCATCTCGCACGAGGTGAACAAGATCGAGCAGCTTACTGAGGATGACTGCCGGACGATGATCGACATGGAGCAAGTTCAGGCCCATCGCGATCGGGCGATGAACCCCGAGCGCCCGGTACTGCGCGGGACCGCTCAGAACCCGGACCACTTCTTCCAGGCCCGCGAGGCCTGCAACCCGTTCTATCAGAAGGTGCCCGGCATCGTTCAGAAGAGCATGGACAAGTTCGCTAAGCTGGTCGGCCGGCAGTACCGGCTGTTCGATTACGTCGGGGCACCGGATGCGGAGCGGGTGGTCATCCTGATGGGCTCATCTATTGGGGCCGCGGAGGAAACAGTCGAGAAGCTCAACGCCGACGGCGAGAAGGTGGGCGTAATCAAGGTCCGGCTGTACCGGCCGCTGGACGATAAGGCGTTGGTGGCCGCGTTGCCGAAGACAACCAAGAGTATCGCCGTATTGGACCGCACCAAGGAGCCGGGCGCCGCCGGCGAGCCAATGTACCTGGACGTGGTAGCGGCGTTGGCGGAGAACTGGGCCGCACACAGCGCTGGCGGCCCGGTGCCGCGGGTGATCGGCGGCCGATACGGGCTATCGTCCAAGGAGTTTACCCCGGCGATGGTCGCCGCCGCGTTCGAGGAGCTGACCAAGGACCGGCCCAAGCTGCACTTCACCCTGGGCATCAACGACGACGTGACCCACCTGAGCCTCGACTACGATCCGGAGTTTTCGACCGAGGGCGAGGACGTAACCCGGGCGGTGTTCTTCGGCTTAGGCAGCGACGGCACGGTCGGCGCGATCCGCAACGCGGTGAAGATCGTCGGCGAGAACACGCCGCTGCACGCCCAGGGGTACTTTGTCTACGACTCTCGCAAGGCGGGGTCGCTTACCATTTCGCATCTGCGGATCAGCCCACGGCCGATCCGCGGTTCGTACCTGGTGCACCAGGCGAACTTCGTGGCCTGCCACCAGTCGCACTTCCCGGACCGGCTGGACCTGCTGTCGATGGCCATGCCGGGGGCCACCTTCCTGCTGAACAGTCCGTTCGGCCCGGACGAGGTCTGGGACACGCTGCCGATCGAGTTGCAAGAGCAGATCATCGAGAAGAAGCTGAAGTTCTACGTGGTCGATGCCTACCACGTGGCCCGGGAGGCCAAGATGGGCGTGCGGATCAACACGGTCATGCAGACCTGCTTCTTCAAGCTGGCCGGCATCCTGCCCGAGGACGAGGCCATCGCCCGGATCAAGGACGCCATCAAAAAGACCTACGGAAAGCGGGGCGAGACGGTCTTGCAGCGGAACTACGCGGCGGTGGACGGGGCACTGGCCGCGCTGAACGAGGTCAAGGTGCCCGAGAAGGTCACTGCTACCAGGCGCCGACTGCCCTCGGTTCCGGAAGAGGCCCCTGAGTTCGTCAAGAACGTCCTTGGAGAGATCATCGCCAACCGGGGCGACCAGATTCCGGTCAGCGCCATGCCGGTCGACGGCACGTTCCCCACCGGAACCACGCAGTACGAGAAACGGAGCGTCGGCCAGGACATCCCGATCTGGGACAGCCAGGTGTGCATCCAGTGCGGGCTCTGCTCGCTGATCTGCCCGCACGCTGCGATTCGCATCAAGGCCATCGACCCGGCCGACTTGAAAAACGCCCCGGATGACTTCAAGACGGTCGATTGGAAGGGCAAGGAGTATCCGGGCTGGAAGTTTCGAGTTCAGGTGGCACCGGACGACTGCACCGGCTGCGGCGTCTGCGTCAATACGTGCCCGGGCAAAAACAAGAAGGTCGAAGGTCGCAAGGCCATCAACATGGAGTGGAAGCTGGACCACCTCGAGCGCGAGCAGGCCAACTGGGATTTCTTCCTCACGATCCCCGACGTCGATCGCAGCAAGGTGAAGGTCGACACGCTGAAAGGCTCGCAGTTGTTGCGGCCGCTGTTCGAGTTCTCCGGCGCCTGCGCCGGCTGCGGCGAGACGCCCTACATAAAGCTGCTCACCCAGTTCTTCGGCGACCGGATGATGATCGGCAACGCAACCGGCTGCTCGTCGATCTACGGCGGCAACCTGCCGTGCACGCCCTACACGGTGACCCAGCAGGGGCAAGGGCCGACCTGGTCGAACTCGCTGTTCGAGGACGCCGGCGAGTTCGGCTTCGGGTTCCGCCTGGCGATCGACCAGCAGATCGACTACGCCCATGTGCTGCTCGAGCGGTTGGCCTCGAAACTGGGCGACCGGTTGGTCACCGCACTGATCGACAACCGGCAGGAGACCGACCAACAGATCGCCGAGCAGCGTCGCCTGGTGGCCGAGCTGAAGAAGCGGCTGGCCGGGATCGACGATCCGGACGCCGGGAACCTGATCGCCTCGGCCGACGCTCTGATCCGCCGCAGCATCTGGAGCTTTGGCGGCGACGGCTGGGCATACGATATCGGCTTCGGCGGCCTGGATCACATATTCGCCTCCGGCCGCGACCTGAACATCCTGGTGCTCGACTCGGAGGTCTACTCGAACACGGGCGGCCAGGCCAGCAAGGCCACGCCCCGCGGCGCGGTCGCCAAGTTCGCCGCTGCCGGAAAACCCAGCCGCAAGAAAGACCTGGGCATGGCCGCCATGGCCTACGGCAAGGTGTTCGTCGGGCAGATCGCCATCGGGGCCAACCCGATGCACACGATCAGGACCATCCGGGCGGCCGAATCCTACCGCGGCACGTCGCTTATCCTGGCCTTCAGCCACTGCATCGGCTGGGGCATCGACATGACCACGGGAATGAGCCACCAGAAGGAAGCGGTGGCCTGCGGCTACTGGCCGCTGTACCACTTCGATCCGCGCGACAAGCAGCACCCGTTCCACCTGGACAGCCGCAAGCCGAAGGGCCGCTTCAAGGATTTTGCAATGCAGGAGGGCCGGTTCGCCATGCTGGCCCGGTCCAACCCCGAGGATTCCGAGCGTCTGCTCGAGTTGGGCCAGCAAGACATCGACGCCCGCTGGCACTACTACGAGCAATTGGCCGCGGTCGAGCGTGGCGTAAGCGCGCCGGCAGAAGCCGCAGAAGCCCCCGCCGCGTCGGGCGACGGCAAGGGCGCAGAGAAGGCGCCGGCAAAAGCGGAGGTGAAAGCGTAGACACAAACCCTCTTGTGGGCAATAGTCGGCGGGCAATGCCCGCCGGGCCGCCTTCTGTCCAGGGTGGGGTCTTGACGGGATTTCTCCATCGTTGTAATATGTAAGGGTTGGAGTGGCAGTCGCATGAGCAGCAACCTTTCGCCGGAAAACGAACAGTTCATCCAGCACGCAATCAACTGCGGCACGTTTCAGGACAGAGGGCATGTTCTCGACGAGGCCGTCACGCTGTTAAAGCGGCGCCAAGAACTCCTTAGTCATATCGACAAAGGCACCCGCCAGTTGCGAGATGGCGAGGGCATCGAGCTGCGCGGCGAAGAGGAGTTGCGAGAGTTCTTTGACGGAATTCAGGCCGAAGGAATGAAACGCCGCGAGGCGAGCAAGCAGCTCCAATGAGTCACTATACCATCGCTCCCCTGGCACGGGAGGATCTGCAATCCATTTGGGACTACATCGGTATCCAGAACGATAGTCCTGTTGCTGCCACCCATCTGCTCGAGAAGTTTCATGAGACCTTCGCCCTGCTGGGGGCACGCCCGCTGTTGGGCCAATTGCGCGAAGATTTGAGGCTCAGGCTGCGTACGTTTGTCGTTGGCAGCTACGTGGTCCTTTACTACCCACTGCGGGACGGCATCGAGGTCGTTGGGGTTGTGCACGGTGCTCGGGATATCGAGTCCATGTTTCAAAGTGGCCAGAGACGAGCGACAAACGGCGTCGCAGGACTGAATCCGACCGCATACAACGACTTATCCCCTGGCCGACGCAAACCGGGCACTTCAAGACCTCAAAAACGACCGGATCAACGGTACGGGCGTTTTGGTAATCGGGGAAGATCAATGATACCTACGCTCTCGAAAATCGTGGATTGCAGGAAACACCGAACAACTGCGGCCAACCGGCGTGGGTGACGCGCGCGACACCTCACCCACGTGGGTGACGCATCGCGTTCCCCTTTTCCGCGTTCCGAATTCCGAACCGGCTGGCTGTCAGTTGGCGGCCACGCCCTCGATCCGCTTCGGGAATCTGGCCTCGAAGGCCAGGCTCTCGATGAACTTGCGGGCTGCCAGGTACTCCATCGGACTGATCTGGCGGGTCAACGAGCGCAGCTCGGCCTGCATCCGCTCCACCACGTCCTGTATTTGCCGGCAGGTCTCACCGTCCGCCCCAATGTTGGCGGTCGTGCGCTGGGCAAACAGGCCGTCGAGCTCGGCACGGTACTCGGAGAACTGCTCCTCCTGCAAAACCGCCGGCCAGTAGATCCTGCCCCGGACCGGTTCGACCTGGTAGTTGGTCGGCCGCTCGGGCAATGCCTCCTTGCTGTAGCGGATCAAGTCCTCGCGCGTGGGACGTTTGCGGGCGTCTTGCGCCACGTGGGTCTCGTGCAGCTTCCGCTTCTCGTAGAACGTTTTGACCGTCTTCAGGTCGTTGTCCAGGGCCTGGCTCCGGGCCTTCTCCAGGGTTTCCATCGCCTTGGCGTTGCACGCGTTGGCATCGGCCTGGGCCTTGATCATCGTGGCCTGGGCCGTCACGTACGCCGCTGCTGCCTTGCCCAACTCGGCGTAACCCTTCATATAACCTTCCTGCCGGCGGCCATAGGGATCCGCCCCTTCCGCTCGGGTACCCACGACCGCAATGCCCAGCATTGCAATCGCACACAAACATACAACTCGCTTGCAACTTTGCATCGGACTTCCTCCCTTTGACGAAAAACAACTCGGGCAGCGAAAACCGGAGCCTGACCACGCAGCACAAAACACTCGTGCCTTGCCACCACGCAGAAAGCGACAGGCGCCGGATACGATAATCAGCGATCAAATAGGGCAGGAAAATTTAAGGCAGGAAAACAAGGCGGGACCAGCCGACGTAATCGGGTGGCCATTCACTTGGTCATCAACCAATTATACTCTCTCGGCGGCCTGCTGACCACCGCAATCTGAACGACACAGTCCTGAAGTGTACCTGGCCGTGCGGGAAAGTCAAGGGAAGTAGGCCTCCCGAAAAATCCGAAATTCAGTAGTTTCATTTTGTCTGAAAATTTCAGAATAAATCCTGACAGGGGAAGATCAATGATGAATGATAAATGAAGGGGGTGCTTTTCCTTGACTTCGGGCAGCCGGGACGATGGTTGACAAGCGGTCGGAACAGCACTACGATCAATGTGCAGGAGGTGAGCTTGTCTCTCGGGGCCTATAATCGAGTATCCTCTGGTTGTCATGAAAAGCGTGTACATAGAGACATCCATTGTGAGCTACCTTAATTCGCCGCTGGAACTACTCTCGGAGGGACCAAAAGATGTACCGAGATGAAATCATTGCCGAAGTCTGGCGCAATCGAGATGCTTACGCCAAACAGCATGACCACGATCTCGACAAAATCGTTGCCGATCTGCGTCGGCGCGAGAAGACCCCGCTTTCGAAAATCGTGGATCGCAGCGAACACCGAACAAGTGCGGAGGACCGAGGCGGGTGACTTCGACGTAGTTTCGAGCGAGGATAAAGTCAAAGGAGGAAAAGATGGCAAAAGAGAGAGAGACGAAAAGGGGGACATTTTGGGCTTAGGGCATCCGGGATGATGGTTGACGGCCGGTCGGAACGGCATTATGATCGATCATGTGAAGATACGATAATGGAAGACAAGGATGAAACCCGATGGCACTACTGTTCGAATGGGACCCACAGAAGGCGCGGAGGAACCTTGCCAAGCATGGCGTTTCATTCGACGAGGCCGGCACCGCGTTCGAGGATGCTTTGTCGATCACCATTGGCGATCCGCTACACTCGGAGGACGAGGAGCGGTTCGTTCTGGTGGGACATTCGCGCAGGAACCGGTTGTTGGTAGTCGTCCACACATACCGAGGTGACCGGATTCGCATTATCAGTGCCAGACCGGCCGCCCGAGGGGAGAGAACGCGTTATGAAGAAAATGCAGAATGATCCGGACATGCTCGACGAATACGATTTCAGCGGAGGGGTCCGCGGCAAGTACGCCAAGAAGTATGCCGAAGGGACCAACGTCGTGGTCCTCGATCCTGACGTGGCCGAGTACTTCCCAGACCACGAAGCAGTCAACGAATCGCTCCGTAGCCTCGTGACAATCATCAAGAGACACGACAAAGCCGAACAGGCGACTGCACACTGACTCCGAGAGAAATATCTTTATCGACAGCGTCGCCGATCTGCGTCGGCGCGAGAAGACCCCGCTCTCGAAAATCGTGGATCGCAGCGAACACCGAACAAGTGCGGCCAACCGACGTGGGTGATGCGCACGGCACCTCACCCACGCCGGAAGCATAGCTTGTGAGAACTGATATTGCAGCCTCCCATCCTATGTGGCCATTGTCAACGATCCGAACGTCACCGGGTTCGTGATGGTAGCCACACATGAATGGCAGGGAAAAATGCGGGAGGCACAGATGAAACAACATGCCAGAAAATATCTCGTCGTCGTTGCGCTTGGCTCGCTGGTTATTGGCTATGCTTCATCATTAGCTCCAGAAGAATCTAGGGAACCGACGCTGCCATCGGGTTTCGGACTAGCAGACAAGTATCCCGGTGATATTGGAATAGAGAAAAACAAAGCGGTCATCTTTACCGAGGACTTCGAGAGTGGCACCATCCGGGAGATCGGAAAGCGCTGGGGACACATCAGTAACAAACACACCGCAGTAATGGCCGTCAGCAGCAACGTACCGCCCGGTAGCACGGGCAAGCGTTCACTGCAGATGATGGGTACGCTCGGCCTGAACAAAGGTGGAGATCTTTACACAGTCTTCAAGCCGGGTTTGAACATGGCCTTCTTGCGCTTCTACACCAAGTTCGCACCAGACCACGCCTATGAACATCACTTCGTCTGCCTCGGCGGATACAACCCGCCGACTCCCTGGCCGAACCCACGCGCTGGCACATGCCCAAACGGCGACGACCGGGTAATGGTTTTTATCGACCCGATCGGGCAGTACGGTCGCTATCCACCACCGGGCGTATGGATGCTCTACACGTACTGGCCCGAGATGAAAATATCCGCCGACGGGCACTATTGGGGTAATTGTCTCTCCCCGGCAAACCCCGTGCCGGTCCCACGTGGAAAATGGCAGTGCGTGGAACTGATGATCAAACTGAACTCGTCTCCGAAGAAGTCGGACGGAGAGCTTGCCTTGTGGATTGAAGGCAGGCTTGTTTTGCACATTGCCAAGGGAGTGCGGCGTGGTCCCTGGTCGGGCATGGGCTTCAATCTGGTGGAATCCGGCGGCTACCCGTTCAAAGGACTTCGTCTGCGTACGAGTGAGAAGCTCAAGATCAATCACCTATGGCTTGAGCACTATATTGATGAAGGGGCGCAGAAGCAGAACAAAGTGAAAAAGCCGAACCGTATCAATCGCGTCTGGTTTGACCACGTTGTGGTTGCGAAGTCTTACATTGGTCCTATTACAGTGAACCGTTCAATTGATTAGTACCTCGAACTCTTCCTCCGTGAGCACCGGGACGCCGAGTTGTTGGGCCTTGGTTAGCTTGCTGCCGGCCTGCTGGCCGGCTATGACGTAGTCGGTTTTCTTGGAGATGCTGGAGGCGGCGCGGCCGCCGTGGCGGGTGATTAGCTCGTTGATCTCATCGCGGCTGTATTTTGTGAGCGTGCCGGTTACTACTAGGGTCTTACCTTCAAGTGAGCGGGGACCGGCAGCAGTCGGCGCAGCAGATTCCATCTTTACGCCGAGTTGCTGCAAGTCCTTGATGGTCTGCGAGCCGAACTTGCTGTGCAGGAAATCGTGGACGCTTCGGCCGATGATCGGGCCAATCTCGTTGATTTGACTTAGCTTTTCGACGTCGGCGTCCATCAGGGCGTCGATCGAGCGGAAGTTTTCGGCCAGCACCGCGGCCACCCGGGTGCCGACGTGGCGAATTGACAGTGCGCCCAGCAGCCGGGCCAGCCCGCGGTCCTTGCTGGCCTCGATCCCGGCCAGCAGGTTTTCGGACGATTTTTGGCCCATCCGCTCCAGTGCCATCAATTGCTCCAGCTTCAGGCGGTAGAGGTCGCCGCAGCAGGTGACCAGCCCACCGGCGACCAGTTGATCGACCAGCACCTCGCCCAATCCTTCGATGTCCATGGCGTTGCGGCCGGCGTAGTAGCGGATTCGCTGCTTGACCTGTGCGGGGCATTGGAGGTTGGGGCAGCGGATGTAGACACCACCTTCGTCCTTCAGCAGCTTGGTTCCGCACTCGGGACAGGTGGTGGGGAAGACAAACTTCCGCAGCAAGCCCTTCCGGCGGTGCTTTTCCACGCGGACGATGTGCGGGATGATCTTGCCCGCCTTTTCTACCACTACCACATCGCCGGGGCGGACGTCCTTGCGCTGGATTTCGTCGGCGTTGTGCAGGCTGGCGCGGCTGACGGTGGTCCCGGCCAGTTCGACCGGTTCCAGGTCGGCCACCGGTGTGATGGCGCCGGTCTTACCCACCTGCACGCGGATCGCCCGCAACCGGGTGGTGCCTTCGTATTTCTCGAACTTGTAGGCGATCAGCCAGCGGGGGCTTTTCGCGGTGGCCCCGAGCCGCTCGCGCTGGTCGAAGCGATTGACCTTCAGCACCAGCCCGTTGATCTCGAAATCCAGCTCGTGCAGTCGCTCGATCAGCCGCTCGCAGTGTTCCACCGCCGCGGAAAACGAACCAAAACATTTCACGTGCGGGGTGGCCGGCAGCCCGTAGCCGCGCAGCTCGTCGAGGAACTCTATATGGGTTTCCGCCCGAAGACCTTCGACGTAGCCCACCCCATGGCAAAACAGTCGCAGTCGGCGCTGGGCACAAATCCGTGGGTCGAGCAGCCGGACGCTGCCGGCGGTGACGTTTCTGGTGTTGGCAAACGGCGGCTCGCCCTTGCGCTGTTGGGCCTGGTTGAGCCGCACCAGGTCGGAGTTGGTCATGTAGATTTCGCCGCGGACCTCCAGCACCGGCGGGACTTGCTTGCCGGAGAGCCGCAGCGGCACATCGCCAATGGTCCGCATGTTGTGCGTAATGTCGTCGCCCACGCGCCCGTTGCCCCGGGTTACCCCGCGCACAAGCAGCCCGGCCTCGTAAAGCAGCGAAACTGCCACGCCGTCGATCTTCAGCTCGACCACCCACTCGATCGGCTCGCCTTCGAGCAGTTTGGTCGTCCGCTGGCCATATTTCCGTAAGTCCTCGATGCTGTAGGTATTGTCGATCGAGAGCATAGGCACACGGTGCTCAACCTGCACGAGCCCATCGACCGGTTGGTCGCCGATGCGCTGTGTAGGGCTGTCGGGCGTGACCAGCGTAGGATGTGCGGCCTCAAGACTCTTCAGCCGGTCGACGAGCCGATCGTACTGAAGGTCGGTAATCTCCGGCGCCGCTTCCACGTAGTATTTACGGTCGTGGTAGCGGACCTGCTCACGGAGCCGGGTAACTTCGGCGGCAGGATCGGACGGCATGGTAGTGGTCAGTGGATAGTGGTCAGTGGTCAGTTACGGCGGCGCCAAGCCGCAAGCGGCTGACTACCAATCCGAAATCCAAAATCCGAAATCCGAAATCCTTGCTACCGGTGCGGCACCAAGCAAAGGAACTTCAGTGGCCCCGGGCCGGTGTTGCGGAACTGGTGTGACTCGTGCGGTGGCACGAACACGACTGTGCCCGGCCGCAACGGGTGCTCCCGCTCGCCTTCCAGCACCACTCCGGAACCTTCGAGCACAAAAACCTCGTGCTCGTGGGCGTGGGAGTGCTTGGGCGTGTGTCCGCTGGGGGCCACCTCGAACTGCCGCATTGCGAAGTTCGGCGCGGCGTCTTCCCGGCCGATCAGGCAGCGAATTCGGCAGCCCACGGCCCCTTCCAATTGCACTGGTGTGGAGTCGATTTGCTCGTAATTGATGACTTTCATTGTGAATTCTATTATACGGAAATCGCCGTCTGGTACATCCGCACCTCGGCATCGCGCAGAGAAAAACCTCGAGGTAACGACTCCCAGCGCCGTGTCGGTTTCCCCCAAGGAAACCTCACTGCCGTCGACCTCGAGGTTGTATCGCAAGGAGCCCGAAAGCCCTCACGACAAAATGTATCTTTAACAACGTCCCGACTCTTGTCAATAGCGTTTTGGCGATCATCACTCCAAGGCGCGGACCAGTTCGACGAACTTCTCGCCGCGCTGGCGGAAATCGCGGAACTGATCGGTGCTGGGACAAGCCGGTGAGAGCAGAATCGCATCGCCCGACCGCGAACGGGTCCAACACCAGTCGAGCGCCTCGGTCATTGTATCGGTCGTTGTGCAGTCGAATGCCTGTATTCGGACAGTTGCCCAGCTTTGCAAGACACCGCAAATCTCGCCGAAGAACGCCGCGCCGCGGGCATTTTCGGCCAGCGCGCCGGTCAGGCCCTCGAAATCGCACCCCTTGTCGCCACCGCCGGCCAACAGCCACACTGGCTCGTCGAGCGACTCCAGTGCGGCGACGGTAGACTCGGGCGTGGTGGCGGCCGAATCGTTGTAGAACCGCCGGCCGTCGACGACCGCGAATTGCTCTAACCGCTGCGGCAGGCCGCGAAAGGACGCCAGTCCCCGCATGATGGCCTCCTGGCCACACCCGGCACCGGTCGCCGCCGTGGCTGCCAGCGCCGCGCCCAGCCGGTTGTGTTCGCCCGGTACGGCCAGCTCCGGGATATCGCCCTTTGCAGCCAACGGCAACTGCCGACCTTGCACCAGCCGGCCCCACGTGCCGAATTGCGCGTCGTGCGTGTTCAGCACCGCCAGACCATCGGGCGTCTGCCCGGTGAGAATCCGCTGCTTTGCGGCCACGTAGTGCTCGTAGCTCGGGTGCCAATCGAGGTGATTCGGCGAGCAGCTGGTAACCACGGCGATCTGCGGCAGCGGTGCCTCGCAACCCAGGTGCCACAACTGAAAGCTGCTCAGTTCCAGCACGACCCAATCGTCGGGGCCGATCCTGTCGAGCCGATCGAGCAGACTGCCGCCGAGGTTCCCGCCCAACCACGTTTTGCGCCCGTCGGCCTTGAGAATGGCCGCAATCATGGCCGCGGTGGTCGACTTGCCGTTGGAACCGGTCACACCGATGATCGGTGCCGGCGAGGCTTCCATGAACAGTTCGATTTCGCTGCTGAGTTGGGCACTGGAGTCCCGGGCGATTTCCAGCAGCGGACTGCCGGGCCGGACCGCCGGATTGACCACCACCAGATCGACACGACGGAAGTCATTTTCCGGATGCTCGCCCAAATGAAACGCGGCGATCGGCTCGCCGGCCAGCGCGGCCAGCGAGTCGGCCAACGTGTGCTCATCAGCCAGATCGGTCACCGTAACCACGGCCCCCTGCCGTGCCAGCCATCGGGCCGCAGCCACGCCGCCACCAAAACAGCCCAACCCCATGACCGTCACTCGCCGTCCGTGGAAGTCCATGCCGCCCAGTAGAGCCGGCGCGTGACGCGGTGGCAAGGGTGGCAAGGCAGAGCTTGACACACACGCGGTCGAGTTGCTATCCTGTCAGATGCAGATGAAACATAGACAAGATAATAGCCGGGACGCAACGCGTCGCGGTGATGGAACGGTGATCGGATATAATAGCCGTCCGCGCAACGCGTCGCGTGATGCACCCGCGGGACGTTGTCCCCCGGCTATTGGACCCGCGAGAATCGCGCGTATACTGCATTCTGCTAAAATGTCGCAGACATTGGGGAGTGGGCCATGAACGATCAGTCCAGCAGCGTGCCGCACCGCTGTGTGATCGAGTTGCGTGAGATGCTCGATTCGCTCCTCGGCGACGATTTTATCCGCCTGTACCATTACGGATCGCGCATCGAGGGCGGCGCCGACCCGGAATCGGACTACGATGTGCTGTGTGTCACGCGGCGCCGTCTCTCGTACGACGAGATTTCGGACATCATTGGCCGGAGTTTGGATGTTCAAATGGATCACGACGTGGTGTTCGACTTACACTTCTACTCGGAAAAGCAAATTAGTACTCCGCCAATCTCCTTCACACCGTACATTCAGCATGTAAGAGACGAAGGAATAGTCGTGTGACATTCTCAGATGAGCAGAGAAAACAACTCGTCGCGTGGCGGTTGGCGAAAGCCGATCAAGCGTTGGACGACGCATCGACGCTGCTTGGCCGAGGTTCCTCGGGCGGCGCGGTGAACCGCTGTTACTATGCAGTGTTTCATGCAGCTTCCGCGCTTGCGATTCGAGACAGCCGGACCTTTCGTAAACACAGTGCACTCATCTCTTTCTTTCACAGAGAATACATCAAGACTGGCCGCCTCTCGGAAGATTTGGGCCAAATTTTTCAAGAGACCTTCATCCATCGCGGCGAGGCGGATTATCAAGACCTTGTGGACCTTCCCCTTGACATGGTGACCCGGCTGCTGGAAAACGCTCGCCGGTTCGTTGGGAAGTTGAAATCCTTGCTGGAAACCGCCTGATTCGGTCCCTCTCCGCGGGTCCTTGGGTGAGCGTCAAGGCCTTATGCCGCAGTAGGTTCGGCTGGCCGCAGGTCTACTGATCGGTTATATTGCGTTGAGAATCGCCTTTTTGGGTACCATGTGCCATGGAGGGTGCGTTGCGTGAATCAGTTTGACGCTCTTGCTGCGGGGACGCTTGAGGCCGGGTTTGAACCGGGGGATCGGGTCGAATTGGCCATCGCCGGCGAGGCCGACCGGCTGAT
>JAUWHT010000442.1 GCA_030605745.1 Pirellulales bacterium
GTAGTAAGCTGCATGGGTCGGCCTCCTTGCCTGCGGGAATGTTTTGTGACGGTTGAATCACATGCTATCCCAAATTGGCCTGGAGGCCGATACCATTTCAGCTACATTTCGAGCCCGAAAATGTGCAAAACTTGAACTAACGGCACAAAGGTATTTCAGAACAATAAGAAAAGGGGGTAGGGTTGTAGGCAACGCCGGTCCATGCCCTTCATGCAAAGGAGTATCATCGTGGCAAGAATGGTATGAGGCAAGCAAGGACGCGGAAAAGAAATGGTGGCAGTTCTGGAAATAGAATTTGCCGAACAAAGGCCTGCACACTTACCACATACCCACAGCGGGTGAGCCGAAGGTGCGGCATGAGTTAGGCAGCAAGAAAGGAGAGATGCTATGGCGTGGTTCAGTGCATTGTTCGGGACGAAACGCGAGACGAGACGAACTGCGGGCAAAGCAAACGGCATGACTCATCTCATTGCCGAATTGCACTCTGGGGACGAGAAAGCCAGAGCCGACGCGGCGGTGAGGCTCCATGAACATCCTTCCGATCAGGCTGTGGAGGCGCTGGGCAAAGCTCTGTCGGACGAATCCCAGGATGTCAGAGACAACGCAGCAGAATCCCTTCGCGTTATGATTGTCAGAGGATACCGAAAGATCGCTCCTGCTCCGCTGATCGACGCATTGAAGCGGGAACCGAGGAGGGTTGCCCTGCGCAGTTGCCTTCGTGAACTGGGCTTCGAGCACAAGATCGAGGAAGTCATGCAGCAGCAGTTCCGCGACGCTCCGAAATACACGGCTCGTTGCATGCCGTTTGGATGCCCGAAATGCGGGATGCAAATCACAAGAGTTCCCTCTTGGCCAGAAAGCGGGAACTCAGTTCCATTCTATGCTCAGGGTGACCTGGGCCAATCCGGAGCCTATCATATCGAATTCGTGTGTCCCGCCTGCAAGAAGCAGGTCTTCGTGGTGTGGGACAGCGATCCGAGGTGAAAGAGAGTTCAACCGTGAGTCGCCCGCTACATGCGGGTCTGTGGTACGCGAAAGGAGCTTACAATGGGATGGCTAACGAGACTCTTCGGAACAGGAGAAGATGCGAGCAAGACGACTGCGAACCGCAGCAAGAAGAACATCCTCGACGTTTTGGAGACAGCGGAAGGCGAGACGGCACTCTACGAGATCATAAAGACACGTTCAGCCTCCGAGGTCGAGTCATTTCTTGCAACGTTTCCATTCGACGAGTTGCGTCTCGATTCAGCGTCAGTCCAGTCGGACTTCCCCCATCACAAGCGGTTCGAACTGATCACCTGGTTTGCCGAAATCCTTGTGCAGTACGAGACGATCCGAACACAACGGCGAGAGAAAAAGCTACCCAGTTCGTTTCCTGCAAAACGACTGGGTGAGGTACTCCTGCCTCGCCTCATGGCTTTTCTACGACGGCAGCATGAGGTTGACATTACTCACTCGCTTCGGATCCGCCTCTACGAACTCGCCATGGAGTTCATGCGTGCCGAGCGAGATGCGGAAGCCCTCGAATGTCTCTTGGTTTCTCGACCGAGCATTAAGGAAGACCACGACGCATGGATTCTTGGTTGTCGCTACAACATAGCCATGACCACGAAGCGAAAGGTTGACCTAACTGCGGCAATCACAGACGCGGAGAACATCATAAGCGGCAAGGTGAACGTGCCGGAGGCGTTCAAGACTGGAGCAAGGCAAATGCTGGAGAGGTTGAGGTCTGTCAATGCAACCGGATGATGGTTTTCACCTGGTAGAGTGCCACACTCTGATTTGCCCAACAACCGGCTGCAGCGGACGACGTTCCGCCGCCGCTGAGCCGCACCGTTGGCCGGATCGTTGTCCAGATGGACCCGCCGCAACTGCCTGCTCTACGCGCCGGGCAAGCCCAGCCGCTACACGGGTTTCCGATGGATAATATGGGCTAAACTAGCGGCCGCTGCGTACCCGGCCGGTGGCTGATTCGAACTTGGCCCAGAATGGATGCCGGCGGTCGCCGCGGGTGCGGACGTCTTCTAAGAGGGTTTGCAGGTCGGGCTGGATGAACGGATCGCGGTTGTTCGCCCGCCGGCCGTTGATCACGATGCTTACGCGGCGCTTGAAGTCGAGCATTTCGGGCGCGAGCCAGACACTCACGCGGGTGGTGCCGCAACGGACGTAAATCCCATTGTTGGCCGTGATCTTGGCCGAGACCTGCACTGCCTGGGTTCCCCGCGGCGGCGGCCAGTCGACCGGATCGACCGTTGCGCGGGCCGGCAGACCGTCCAGTTCCACCCACCAGAAGTAATTGTCCCACTGCCGCATTGTCGAGCAGGTGAACTGGCGGGGGAAGAAGTTGCGGCGGAAGCGGCCCATCCAGTCGAAAATCCGCAGCACCTCGTCGTAGAAATGTTCGTGTCCGCGGCCCAGGTACTCGACCACCGTGCAGTTGTAGCCGAGTTTCAGGTAGCGGTCGAGGTCGCGGGCGTTCTTGGTCAGCTTGGCGCCGTCCAGCTCGCCGCAAACCACGTAAAAGGGCAGCTGCTTGGCATTCTCCCAATAGCGCGAGCAGTAGCGGTCGGCACGGGCAACGATCGGAATCACGCCGGCCCAGAGATCAGGATGGGCCAGTGCGATGTCCCACGCCGCGTCGCCGCCGATCGAATGACCGGTCAAAAACACACGGTCCGTGTCGACGGCGAACCGCCGACAGGCATCGCGTAACGGGTTCAACACGGCCGCATGTTCCCGGGCGGAGTACTCGTACTTCTTCTGATGTTCGGCAGTCCACTCGGGGGCGATCACAATGTAGCCGTGTCGGGTGGCCTGGCCCAAGCGCCAACCGTCCTCGGTCCATGCGCCCGCCCACCAATCGATCTGCTGCCCGGCGGTTGTGCCGGCGCCGCGTAAGGTGAGGATCGTCGGATAGCTTCGATGGGGGTCGTACTCCGGCGGAAGCTGCACGAGGTAGCGGACCGGCGGCTCTTTGGCCAGCCCGGGCACCTCCAGGTTGTAGAACCCCGGCCGATTGGGCGAGACTGGCTCGGGCGGGTCAAGCGGCGGTTTCATCCGCGCAAGCAGCCCTGCCACCAGTCCCGGCACGGCAGCTTCCTGGCTGCGGAGTTGGGCGAAGATTCGTGCCCGGCTGAGCTTCACCGGCTCGCACAGATACTCCCGGACCAGGCTGCGGACCTTCCAGAGCGACAGCGCCACCGGCAGTTTCACCGTCGCCGCATCGCTGCCGAGCAGCCAGCCGCTTACGGCCAGCGAGAGCTTCTCTTGTGGCAACAGGTTAGGATCGCCCACGTTCTGCCGGAACGCCGTCAACCGGCCCAATGTGTTGATGTTAAGCTCGGCAGATATCTCCTTGCGAATTGGCCCGATCCGCTCCCGGACCGTATCGTCCTTGACTTTCGCCAGCAGGGCGTCGAATTGCTTGAGGACTTCGTCGCGGCGGGCCTTCAGCGTTTTGTACTGTTCGGTCATCTCGCGGACCGCCTGGAGTATCTCACCGGCAACTTCTTCGGAGGGAAACTTTTCGAGCTTCTGAAACACAAGCTGATGCTGCCCGGCCTTGCGTCGCAGTTCCAACTCCGACAGCAACCGCTGCACGCCAAGCTGCCGCAGCGATCGAATCGAAGGTGCCAACTGCTGCTCGATGTCCGCTCGGTCGGGAAAGGCCTCCAGGATGGCTTCTAGCGCCTCCCTGGCCTCGGTGTAGTGCTCGCTTTGCAGGTAGAACCGGGCGATTTTCTTGCGATGCTCGATGTCGTTGACGTCGATCTGCTTCATCAAGATCTTGTGCAACACGTCGCGGGGAATCGAACTGGTGGCGATCCGCATGTCCCAGATGTGCGAGATTCCCTCGACCTTAGTCCACTTCGGCGTGATCAGGGTGATACCCTGGATGGTGTCCACCGGTCCTCGGGGAGTATTGAACGTGAAAATCCGTCGGCCGAACTCGTCGAACGGCTTGATGCGGATCACCGGTCCGACGCTCTTTACCCGGCGCCCGGCGCGAAGCGACCGCTGGCGGATGTTGAACTTCTCCTCGACCACCTGGTCGAGATTTGCCTGGCGGACCTCCCGGATCTGCCGCTTGGAGACAAAAGTCCGCCGCAGGTCGTCGTCTACCAGCAGAATCAGCCGCAGGGGACCGGCGCCGTTGGGATCGGGTGCCTGGGGCTGGTCGGCCAGGCTGGCGACCGCGCCCAGGCTGCCCTTGAGTATCCGGCCGTCCTTCAGCAGGACCTCGGCAGCCGACGCCTCGGCAGCCAGATTCCACCCGGCCGCGCATAGGACCACCCCGATCCACGTTTTGTGAAATCTACGGCCGATGCGGCACATCGCGGGGTTTCTCTGGATTTAGCAGGAACTTACCCTATTCTTATTGTGTTCGCCTGCGAGGTCAAGTCAAGCAAACGGGGCTCGATAGCCGGGGGACAACGTCCCGCGGGCGCCCCCGCGACGCGTTGCGCGGGCGGCTATTGTCAAACAGGTGTCTGACCTGGGCACCTTGACACCGACCGTAACGTTCCGCAAAATTGGGAGAAATAGAGGAAATATTATGAGCCCAAAGCTGGTCTCCCGACGGGGCATCCTGTTTCTGATCGCCGGGGCCCTGATATTACCGAACGCTGTACTGGTCAGCCTGGCCGTGTCATCACTTCTGGGGGCAATGGGGGACGCTACGGGTGGTGTCGTGCTGAAGTATGTAGCTTGGGGCTGTGGCACTCTCTGGGCAGTCGATCTGATTTCCTTGCTGGTGGTGGTGGGGCTGAATTCGTTGATCGACCGCGACGAGCGCGAGTGAGTCTGGAATCATGCCCATTCGATTCCATTGCAAGCGTTGTAACCAGTTGCTCGGTATAGCCAGCCGGAAGGCCGGTAGCGAGATCCAGTGTCCCAAGTGCAGGATCACGCAGATTGTGCCGAGCGAGGAAGCGGCGTTAGCGACCACGGCCATGAACCGGTCCGCCAGGCCCCAGGAAACGGTCGAAGCCAATTCGGACCTGGTGGTCTATGACGACGAGCCGGCTGCGATCGAGACGCCGTGGCAGCGATCGGTGGAGCAGGTGACGTCGCCACCGGTGCCCCGTAGAATGATTCTCTACCCCCGACGGACCCTCTACGTCCAGGGGCTATTGTTCGTGATACTGGCGGTGGTGGCCTTTGGCTCCGGCTATTTCATCGGCCGCGGTGACGCCAACTACCAGGAACAAATCCGCCAGGAAGAGGCTGCCAAAGAGCTGGTCTGGGTCGAGGGGCAACTAGTCTACAAACCGGGCACCGGCCGGCTCGTCGGCGACGAGAACGCCGTGATTATCGCCTTGCGGGAGGGCAAGCTGCCCGAAAAGAAGATGAAGATTGACGGTATTCGTCCCCGCGATCCGCCGCTTGAAAATCACAGTACCATCCGTACGATCAGAGAGAAGCTCGACGGGGCCTACGTCCGGGCCGACGCCTCGGGGGTCTTCGCGATGGCGGTGCCCGACCAGGGCAAGTATTGGCTGCTGATCATCTCCGCCCATGCCGAACGACCCAAGCAGGATGATATCGACGAAGTGGACCTGGCCGAAATGGACAAGTATTTCACTCTGCCGGATCACCTGATCGGCCGCTATGAGTACCGCTGGGGCTTGAAGGAGATCAACATCGGTTTCAGTCCGATCGAGATCGACTTCAGCCGCCGCGGGCAGGAGTAGGGCGAAGACCGCTGCGCGGGGGCAAGCCCCGCCGCTACACGTCGAAGTCGGAATCCGAATTCCGAATTCTGGTCAGGGCTGCCAATCATCAGGATTGCCCACGCTGTCGCCGGCGGCCCGGGTGGACAAGGCATGGTAGCAGTCCTCGTCGATCTCGTCGGAGATCATGTGTACCGAGCCGTCGGCCGCCAGGAAATGGGTACCGCCGGGATGGTAGCTGCTGAAATTGTGGAAGTAGTGGACCGGTTGATCCTCGGAGTTAGGCGGATAGGTGCTCACCCCGACGACGCGTGCCGGGGCGTGTTGCCCACCGCTGACTACACCCACCCACGTGGACGGAGCCAGTCTGGAGCACCGCTCGCCGACGATGAACGTATGACTCAGACCATCGCGGATATCGCGGAAGTGGACCCCACGGTTGAGAAAAAAGCTGCCGGTCCCTACGCAGCCGTTGTAGTCGGCAGCACCTTCGGGACAGACGAAGTGAAGGTCGACGGTGCCGAAAACGCCGATGTATACTCAGCACGGGCGAGGTTTGCGGTTTTTTGGACCGGTCACGCAGTACCGGCGTGTCAGCAATCACTGCTAGCACAACGAAATATAGTCATCCGTAAACTGCTGGTCAAGATC
>JAUWHT010000241.1 GCA_030605745.1 Pirellulales bacterium
ACTGGGACGCGATTCGTCCAACCCGATCCAGGTCCACGATACTGAAGTCTCTCGCCAACACGCCGAGATCCGTCGCACCGCCCAGGATTTCACCATCTGCGACCTGGGCAGTTCCAACGGCACGTTTGTCAACGGCGAGCGGATCCGCCAGCACCGGCTGGCCAGTGGCGACCAGGTCCAGGTCGGCAGCACGCTAATGCTCTTCACCGGTCCGGCCGACGAGCCCGAGGAAGACCTGGCCCAGACGATCGACATTGCCTCGGCCCGGCAGTTGGACGATCAGTCGCAGATCATCCGCTCGGTCACTCAGGAAGAAGGTAGCCGGATCTTCGACCTGGAGTCGGAGTTGCCGCAGAACTCGTGGCTCGCCCGGGCGAGAAGCAACTTGCAGGTGATGTATCGCACTGCCCTGGCGGTCAGCCATACGTTGGACATCGACCAGTTGCTCGGTCGGATCATGGAATTGATTTTTGAATGGGTGGAGGCGGACCGGGGTTGCATCATGCTGGTCGATGCGTCGGACAAGTCGCTGGTACCGAAGGTTCGCCGCACGCGAGACAAGGGCCGCAGCGACGAAAAAATTACCATCAGCAAGACGATCCTGGACTACGTGATCGAGCGGAACGAGGGGGTTTTGACCAGCGATGCCCGGCAGGACGATCGCTGGAACCCTGCCGCCAGCATCCTGAAACTGGGCGTTCGCGAGGCAATCTGCGTGCCGATGCAAGGCCGCTACAATGTGGTCGGCGCGATCTACATCGACACCTCCAGTTCGCCCCAGGAAGTTATACAGAAGGGCGGGGCCAACAAGTTTACCGAGGACCACCTGAAGCTGATGGTGGCCATCGGCCACCAGGCGGCGCTGGCCGTCGAGGATACCCGCTACTACTCAGCCATGGTCCATGCCGAGCGGCTGGCCGCCATCGGACAAACCATCGCCACGCTCTCGCACCACATCAAAAACATCCTCCAAGGCATCCGCGGCGGAAGCTACCTGATCGAGATGGGGTTGCAGGATCATGACGAGTCGGTGGTCGGCAAAGGATGGAAAATCGTCGAAAAGAACCAGCACAAGATTTCCAGCCTGGTGATGGACATGCTCACATTCAGCAAGGAACGCGAACCGGACCTGGCCACCGCAAACATCAACAGCGTGGCCGGCGACGTGATCGAACTGATGCAGGCCCGAGCCGATGAGCTGGAGGTCAAACTGCGGTGGCGGCCAGGCCAGCCGATGCCGGATATGGTCTTCGACCCCGAGGGGCTCCATCGAGCAGTGCTCAACGTGCTCACCAACGCGATCGATGCGGCCGGCGAGAACCGGAAGTCAGGCCGCGTCGAGGTCCGCTCGGAGTACTCGGCCGAGAGGTCGCTGGTGCAGATCACCGTCGAGGACAACGGTCCCGGAATCCCGCCGGATGAGATGGACGACCTGTTCAGCCCGTTCGTCTCCTCGAAGAAGGGTCGCGGCACTGGCCTGGGGCTGCCGGTCAGCCAGAAGATACTCAGCGAGCACGGCGGCCGCATCCTGGTACACAGCACACCCGACCAGGGCAGCCGGTTCACCCTCGAACTACCCGCCGTGCTACCCCATGCCAAACCGCCGACCACGGCCCACTGATCTTTGCCCCATAAAGCCGCGACCGGCGGTCGCGACTCTATAACGACGGCGCGACCACCGGTCGCGGCTTTATGATGACGGCGCGACCACCGGTTGCGGCTTTATGATGACGGCGCGCCCACAAACGGATTGGTGCGTTTCTCCTGTCCGACGGTGGTCGGCGGGCCGTGGCCGGGTAGCAGCAGGGTTTCCTCCGGCAAGTTGAACAGATCGGCGTGGATACCTGTCTTCAGTTGCTGGAAATCACCGTCGGGAAAGTCTGTCCGGCCGACGCTCCCGGCGAAAATCACGTCGCCCACAAAGACCAACGGCCGCTCGCGATCCTCCCAGACGTACACCACGTGCCCCACTGAATGGCCAGGTATTGCCATAACCTTCAGATCGAATCCGGCCGCCGAGTAGGTGTCCCCATGCCGGACGGTTACGTCGGCCGGCGGGCTGAGCACCGCGGCGCCGAACATTGCCGAGAGGTTCAACTCCGGGTCGGTCAGCTTCGGCGTATCAGCCGAGCCGATCACCAGTGGGCAATCTGGCCAGCGCTGTTTCAAGTCCTGGTTGCCTGCGATGTGGTCGCTGTGGCCGTGCGTGTTCAGTATCGCCGCCGGCACCAACCCCGCCGTCTCCAGGTGATCGAGGATCTTTTCCGGCTCCAAACCCGGATCGACCACCAGGCAATCGTTTCTACCCTCAAGTTGGGCTATGTAGGTATTCTGCTGGAAGGGAACCGATAGGACCGTTTTGAGCCGGACTTTGGGACTGTTCACGAACTGGGCTCCACACGGGGACAGAAACTGGATAAACTGTAGTAATCGGCGGTGGGTTAATCAGACAACCGGGTTGCAATGATTGGGCAAAACACCATTGGAGGATGAAACATTGTAATCCTCCATAACAGAATTTGCGATAAGGTCGATAAAGGGTGGCTAGATCGGCTTTCGGGCCGGGTGTTCAACCGGAAGGAGCTTTGATGGTTTTCGACAACTTGCTTCGGCGTTCGCTGCCGGCGGTGCTGGTGGCTGGTTTCTTACTCTCATCCGCAATGGCCCAGGGTCAATATCGTCTGGTGGAGCGTGCCCCTGTCGCCCCTGCCGCGCAAGGTCCCTCGCTCCAGGCAGGGGTTGGGCAACCCGGCGAGCACCCGCTGATGCCGACACTCCGCTGGGCACAAGAAGGACTGCGCAACATCGAGAAGCTCGAGGACTACTCGGCAACCCTGGCAAAGCGCGAGCGGATCGGCGGGAAGCTTACCGACTACGAGTACATTTTTGTGAAGGTCCGGCATCGACCGTTCAGCGTTTACTTGTACTTCCTTGGCCCGCCCGCCAAAAAGGGCCAGGAGGTGATCTACATCGACAGCAAGAACGACGGCAAGATGTGGGCCCACGGTACGGGCCTGCAAGACACCATGTTTGGAACCGTTTCGTTGACGCCCACCGGGATGATCGCCATGCGCGGGCAGCGGTACCCGTTGACTGAACTGGGCATCCTCAATCTGGTCCACCGGCTGATCGAGGTCGGCAACGACGACCTTAAGTACGGTGAGTGTGAGGTGCAGTTCATCAAGGGCGCGAAGATCAACGGTCGTACTTGCACTTGCATTCAGGTAGTCCACCCGGTGCCGCGACGCAACTTCCTCTATCACCTCGCACGGATCTTCGTCGACGACGAACTGAACGTACCGATCCGCTATGCGGCTTACGATTGGCCCAAGCAGTCGGGCGGCGCCCCCGAGGTGATGGAGGAGTACACCTACTTGAATCTGAAACTGAACAACGGCTTCACCGACGCCGATTTCGACATCCGGAATCCAAACTACCGCTTCCGCTAGGGAAAAAGGAAAGGGAAAAGGGGGAGAGGGGGAAAAGGGAAAAAAGTGGGAGAGGGGAGAAAGGGGGAAGGCCGATCAAAGGAAGTTGGTATTGGAGCGCGCTGCGGATTGCCCGTTGGCCGCTGATCTTCTACCTGCTGGTTCTGGTGGTGATGATGTTCTTGGAGGAGTCGCTGATCTTCTTTCCGGCTCCCTATCCGGCGGGCGACTGGGATCCGGCAGGACTGGCATTCGAGGACGCCTGGTTTCAAGCCGCCGACGGGACACGGTTGCACGGCTGGTACGTGCCGCACGCGGATCCACGCGCGGTGGTGCTGTTTTCTCACGGCAACGCCGGTAACCTCAGCGGCCGGGCGGAAATGGTGCGGATTCTGCACGAGCGGGTGGGCGTGGCGGTGCTGATCTTCGACTACCGCGGCTACGGACGAAGTGAAGGCAAGCCCGACGAGCCGGGAGTGATGGCCGACGGCCGTGCTGCCCGGGCCTGGCTGGCCAGACGCGAAAACATCGTCGAAACCGACATTGTGCTGATGGGCCGCTCGCTGGGCGCCGGGGTGGCTGTCGACCTGGCCGCCGCCGACGGTGCCCGGGCGCTGGTGCTAGAGAGCGCGTTCAGTTCGGTCCCCGACGTGGCGGCGTATTATTACCCTTGGTTGCCGGTCCACCTGATGATGCGTACCCGGCTCGATTCGGCCGGCAAGATTGCCGCATATCACGGCCCGCTGCTGCAAACTCACGGCAACGCCGACACGATCATCCCCATTCAGTTCGGCCGCCGCTTGTTCGACGCAGCCAACCAGCCCAAACAATTCATCACCATCCCCGACCGTGATCATAACGATCCCCAGCCGTTGCAGTACTACGATGAACTGACAGCCTTCCTCGACAACCTGTAGGAGGCGACTCCCGTCGCCGATTAAGAAATTGGGGATTAGAGATTAGGGATTGGGGATTAGAGTTGATGTGGAAGGCGTGATTCCAATCCCCAATCCCCAATCCCCAATCCCCAATCCCTTTGCAGTTTGAGTATCGATGGGTCTTCCAAATTCACCAATCTGCCGAGAAGAAATCCCCAGTGCCTTTGATCTTGCGGACGTGCAGCATTTGCACGCAATCTCCGTAGAGGGTCAAGGGCCGGTCACGGTGGTAACACCAAAGCAGCGGTGGGCGTATGCCGTGGGTTTCCCACTGCGCCTCGATCGACTCGACAGTCAGGCGCAGTCGGCGGAAAACGTGCTGGTCCAGGTCGACGTAACGGTCCGGCGCGGGCGAGTCGGCATCAGTGCGGTGAACGCTGGCGGGAATACGCTCATGGAGTGGTTTTGCGTCCCGGAGGACGGAAGGACGACGTGTCTTCTCCGGTGTGATCGTCTGGCAGATTGCCAAAATCTGATTGTGCGCAACGTGGCCGACACCGGCGAAGCCTCGAAAATCGTCCTTTATGACATTCGCGTGGTCAAGACAAATGGTCAGGCCGGTCTTGGCTGGCTGGCACAGAGACAGCGAGCGGCAATCGGGGAAGACCGTCACCGCCTGCCGGAAGAAGGTGGCCGGGCCGAACGGGGCACGGGCAAGTTTTTCCTGATCGCCGGTATCGGACACTGTGGAACCAAATGGTTGGCACATGTCCTTAATCACCCACACCAGGGTATGATCTGCTGGCACGAGAAGAAGGCGGAAGCAGTGCCTTTTGATTGGTTGACCTGCCTTGCGTATGAACTGGAAATCGGGATTGACGCTACCTTTGATCGGTACTGGTCGTTTCTTCGCAGAGCAACCACCAACTACGAGTTGGTCGGCGACTCGCATAGCTGGTCGACTGACATGATTCCCGAAGTTGCCCGCCGATGGGAAATCAGCCGGGTGGTCTTCCTGGTGAGAAATGGCATTCAGAACGTGCATTCCTTTCACATTCATAACAAGAACGTCGCACGTGCACAGTGGGCATATCGGGGACACCTACGCCGATCTTGGGAGTTACTGGGCCAGCCGGATCGTGCTCGCAAAGACTGCTCGAATTGGGCCAATTGGTGTCTCTTGTGGCAGACCAACCTACTGATGCCGGAATGGCTCGGGGAGAAACTCGGCCAGCACAAGGTGTCGGTTTTACGCTTGGAGGATCTACTCAGCAACGCGGATATCCTGGACAACTTGATTCGGACGCTCAATCCCAAGCTCAATCTGCCCCACAGCGAACAAGAGCGGTTTCAGGCCACCGATGTGAACCGGAAGGTTCAGGATGAGGATCGCTCGCCGCAGGCGCTCTGGAGGAAATGGACGGACGACCAACGAGAGGTGTTCCGAGAAATCTGCGGGCCGGGCATGGCAAAATACGGTTACCCCATACCGGCCGCATCCTGATATACTTGATTATAGACAGCCCAGCGCCGCACTGACGGGCTTTGTTACGGCGCACGCGAAGATGGCCAGTGAGAAATTGCGTCGCCGGGTGGCTTGGGAAGCGGCCCGGCTGATGTACACCCGGGAGGAGGCGGAGAACCGCGTGGACCGCTTCCAGATTTACGAGATGCTCTTGCTGCCGCTGGAGAAAGTAAAGGAGACCCGCGCGTTTCACCCCGAGGGCGACGTGCTCTATCACAGCCTCCAGGTATTCGACCTTGCCCGGGATGAGCGGCCGTACGACGAGGAGTTCTTATTGGCCGCGCTTTTGCACGACGTTGGCAAGGGGATTGACCGCCGAGAACATACGGCGGCCGCGCTGGAGGCCCTAGAGGGCTTCATCGCGCCGCGCTGCGCGTGGCTAATCGAACATCACATGGAAGCCGGCGCCCTGCGCGACGGTGTGCTTGGCGCCCGGTCACGCCACCGGCTGGAAGCCTCCGACGATTTCGACGAGCTGATGCTGCTGGCCGAGTGCGACCGGCAGGGTCGAGCAGTCGGCGTGGAGGCGCCGGAGTTGGACGAGGTGCTGGAGTATCTCCGCGAGTTGGCCGAGAGCTGCGGCGAGTGAAAGAGGGATTGCAAATTGCAAATTGAGAATTGCAAATTGCAAAACATTTCAGCCGCTTGAAGTAGTTGTCATAATAGCCGGGACGCAACGCGTCACGGGAATGCACCCGCGGGGCGTTGCCCCCCGGCTATTGCATCTACGAGAATCACCGCGTGATCTTGCAGTTCGGCAGGGCGCCGCCGAGTTGCTTTGCGCCGGCGTCGGAGATCCGGGTCAGGCCGATGTCCAGGTTTTTCAGGTTGACTAGCTTCTTCAACTGTTCCACGGCGGTGTCGGTGAGGTTGTTTTGTTTGAGGTTAAGGTTTTCCAGGCTGGTCAACTTGGCGAGTTGTTCCAGGCCGGCATCGGTGATTCGGATGTCTTCGAGGTTCAACCAAATCAGGCCGGACAGGCCGGCAAGGTGTTCCAGCCCGGCGTCGGTGACCGGGGTGTGCCAGAGATTGAGCCATTTGAGACTGGTCAAGCCGCTGAGGTGTGCCATCGCGTCGTCGCCGACTTGCGTCTCACTGAGGTCGAGTTTCTGGAGGTTACCCAGCCCCTTGATGTGGACAAGTCCGGTTCCGGCGATCGGGGTGTCGCGGACAGAGAGTCGCTTCAGGTTGGCGAGTCCGCCAAGGTGTTCGAGCCCGTCGTCGGTGACGCTGTAGCAGCGAAAGATGTTAAGGTCTTCCAGTTTGGGGAAATTCCCTAAGTGCTTCATTCCCTCGTCGGTGATGCCGGAGTCCTCCAGCGACAGCGCTCTGAGGTCGCGCATGCCGCTGAGGTATTCCATGCCCAGGTCAGTGATTGCCGGGTTGCGGAGCTTCAGGTTCTTCAGATTGGTCAGTTCCTTGAGGTGTTCCAGTCCGGCGTCGCCGATCTGCATACATCCGCGCAGATCCAACAACTTGAGCCTGGTCAGCCCGGCCAGTTTGGCCAGTCCGTCGTCGGTGATGTTGTTGTATAGGATGTGCAAGTACTGCAAGTTTGGCAGGGTTCTGACGTGATCCATGGCGGCGTCGGTCATGTAGTTCGTTCGGCGGAGGTTCAGCGATTTCAGATTAGTCAGCCGCTTGAGTTGCTGCACTCCGGCATCGGTGATTTCGGTATTCTCGAGGACCAAATCGGTGAGCTTCACGAGCCCTGCGAGATGCTTCACCCCCTCGTCGGAGATTTCAGCGCCCCACAATTTCAGCTTCCTCAGGTCTGTGAGTGCCGCGATGAGTTCCAGATCGGCGTTGGTGGCCGGGCGTTCGTACAGATCGACTGCGATCACGCGTCCGTTTGCATCGAGTTCGGCGGTGCCGCCAAGTTCTTCGATCCGCCCAAGCGCGGCGCCAACTGCCGCCCGATCCGGCTTCGGCCCTTCCGGGGCCGGTTCCTCTGTGCCCTTTGGTTGTGGCAGTTCGATTTTGCTGTCGGCCGGCGGTTGCGGCAGTTTGGGCTCAGGCGGCTGGCAGCCGGGAATGCAGAAAACGGTAAGCACGACCAACGGCACCATGCGAAATCTCAACATCATAATTTTCTTCAAAAAAAGTTGACAGGTCTTTGCGGGTTTTCCCACACCCCCCGACTCTACCGGGAGGGTACTACTATGTTGTTGCGACGGATAGTCGTTTAGCCGCCGGGCTTGCCCGGCGCGTTTGTGCTGGAGCGTATTGATACCACCCAACGCGCCGGGCAAGCCCGGCGGCTAAACTACCTTGCACAACACAATCCGAAACATTATTCTGGATTATTATGCTGCCTCCAGCAAGAGCAGTTCTCACCTAACCGCTCGCAACAAGCAAAGGAGATGTTTTTATGACTCACCAAAGCAAAAGTACTCGTCGTCAGTTCCTGCAAACCACCACCGCGACCGGCGTCGGTTTCTGGATCGCCGGCGGCGTGCAGGCCCAGGAAAGCGACTCGCCCAACGAGCGGATCGCCATGGCCAGCGTGGGCATCGGCGGCAAGGGCTCGGGCGACTCGGCCGACGCCGGCGAGGCTGGCAATATGGTGGCCATCTGCGACGTCGACGAAGATCGACTGAATGCTGTGGGAAAAACCCGTTTTCCGAAGGCCAAGAAGTACACTGACTTCCGCAAGATGCTCGACGAGATGAGCCAGAGCATCGACGCGGTCACTGTCAGCACGCCCGACCACACTCATGCCCCGGCCGCGCTTATGGCCATGCGGATGGGCAAGCACTGCTTCTGCCAGAAGCCGATGACCCACTCGATTTACGAGGCCCGATTGATGGGCAAGGTCGCCCGCGAGATGAAGCTGGCCACGCAGATGGGCAACCAAGGCACGGCCGAAAGTGGATTGCGCGAATCGGCCGCGTTGATCAAGGCCGGTATGTTGGGCAAGGTCGCAGAAGTGCACGTCTGGACGAATCGCCCCATCTGGCCGCAAGGCGGTTCCCGGCCCGAGCCGAAGGACCCGCCGGCGAATCTCAAGTGGGACCTGTGGCTGGGCCCGGCGCCCGAGCGGCCCTACGGCAACGGCTACCACCCGTTCGCGTGGCGCGGCTGGTGGGACTTCGGCACCGGGGCGCTGGGCGACATGGCCTGCCACAACATGAACTTGCCGTACATGGGACTGGACCTGCGCGACCCGATTTCGGTCCAGGCCGAAACATCAGGCCACAACAAGGACAGTTTTCCCAAGTGGTCGGTCATCACCTACGAGTTTCCCGCCACCGACGTCCGGCCGGCCATTAACATGATCTGGTACGACGGCGGCAAGCGCCCCGACAAGGAGCTGCTCGACGGCCAGCAGCCCGCCAGTGAGGGCACTCTGACGATCGGCGAGAAGGGCAAGCTGCTTTCGAGCGGAACGGGAGGCAGCTATCAGTTGCTCGACGGCGCCACCGAAATGGAGGTGGAGTTTCCCAAGTCGCCCGGTCATTTCAATGAATGGGTCGATGCGATCAAGGGCGGCGAGCCGGCCGTGTCGAACTTCCCCGACTACGCCAGCCCGCTGACCGAGGTGGTCCTGCTGGGCAACCTGGCCGTGTGGATGGCCCCTGAGCCGGGCGTCGGTGAAAAGGTCGAGTGGGACGCCCAGAATATGAAGGTCAAAAACATCCAAGGGCTCGATACGATAATCAAGCCCGTGTATCGCGAAGGCTATATCCTCGACGTGTAGCTAAACTGTTAGCGTCTTCGTTTCATCCGTTCGCGCAGAACGTCCAGAGAAATGGTTGCCACAATCGAGCCTGGGAACTCGTCCAAGGCCCGTTGATAGTAGCCTTCTGCCTTGTCGACGTTGCCGTACTGCTCGTAGCAGAATCCGATGCTGCAAAGCGCCTTCTCGCGATAGCCCGTTCGGCTTGCACTAAGCAGCAGCAGATGGCGACATCTGTCCAGCCACTTCCGCCGGTTGAAGAAGGCATACGACTCTTTGAATGCGTCGATGGCCTCAACCAGATCGCCGCAACTAAGATACCTTGCACCCCGCCTCTGGCACGATGTGACAATTAGCCTCAGGGGAAGGGAAATCAGTAGGTAGATCGCCGGGCCCACTGCCAGTGCCCACCAGGCTTGCTCCTGCGGAAGAAGCCCCCATGCGGCGACCGTTGCGCCAAGCAGCACCACAAGGTGCGGGATGCTTCCCAGCGCGGAGATACGTTGGATGATCGAAACCCGTGACCTCATCTGGCTATTCCAAATCGGTCAAGGTGATCCCTGCGATTGCAGGGTCGGCAATGATAAGCTCCTTATCCGAACTAAATCCCCTCACGTTCAATTATAGCCTCGCCTCGGTTCACCTGGCAAGTGCTGGAAATGGAAATATGGCGTGGCGATTCCCTCTTGACCCGGCCGGCCCGATTTCCTACCCTTCCTGCCCTGATGTTGTGTCGATATGCGCGACTGATTGCGAGTGTTACGATTCTTGTCGGCGTAGCAACCGCTGCCGAGACCGAACAGTCCGGCCTGGGACCAGTGTCCGAGCAGGGCGTGCCTCAGCACCGGCTGAAGATGGCCTGCAAGCCACCCGGGCCGCCCCATACCACCCAATCGATCGCCAGCGGCCCCTCACGCAAAGACCTCGACCGCCTGGTCCGCGGCATGCCACGCGGCACGGTTGCGGCTTTTGCCCAGACAATCCAGCCGTTGCTGATGAACAACTGCACGGCAGCCGGTTGCCACGGTCCACGATCGGAGAGCGATTATCGGCTGTTGCGGGTTCCGCCGGACAGGCCACCCAGCCGGCGGACCACGCAGCGGAACCTCCACGCGACATTGCAATGGATCGACCACGAGAACCCGACAGCCAGTCGACTGTTGACCGCTCCGGTCCGGCCGCACGGTACTGCCGAGACCCCTGTCTTCACCACGCAGCAAATGGCTCAGTACAGGCGGCTAGTCGATTGGGTCTGCCTGGTGGCCAATCGTCTGAGGCAGGAAGTACCGGCCACGGTTGCCCGGCCGGAGAAACCGCCGGTGCAGTCCACGCCGGCCGAACCGCCTGCTGTGGTCCTTTCTCCAAATCCCAAGGTCCAGCGCGGGGCGAAGATCAAGCAATTCGTCCCGGCCGATCCGTTCGACCCGGAAATCTTCAATCGCCGGTTCTTTTCAGAATAATCAAACTTGCCGAGGATGCGTGCCACTGCTTCGTCAGAAGCAGTGTTTTGCCGCGAGTTTGCGCAACACTGCTTCTAACGAAGCAGTGGCACACGCAGCGCAACACTGCTTCTGACGAAGCAGTGGCACACGCGGCCGTTCACGTGGGCTGCGTTTGGCCGTATAATGCAGGCTTTCACACTCCGGCAGGCCGTACCCCATGCCCGACGCTACCCATTCCGACCTTAGCGCGCACCTGGCAAAGTTCGGGCTGTCGTCGTTTCGGCCGGGGCAGGAGGAGGTAATCTCGGCCGTGCTGGCCGGCAAGGACTGCCTGTGCGTGATGCCCACCGGCGGTGGAAAGAGCCTCTGTTACCAGTTGCCGGCAGTGATGCTCGACGGGCTGACGCTGGTCGTCTCGCCGCTGATCGCACTGATGAAGGACCAGGTTGACCAGCTCCAGGTGCTCGGGCTGCCGGTCTCGTTCATTAACAGCATGTTGCCGATGGCCGAGCAGTACGCGCGGCTGGAGCGGATGGCGGCTGGCAAGTATCGGCTGGTGTACGTTGTGCCCGAGCGGTTCCGCAGCGGGCGGTTCCTCGATGCGGTCCGGGCGGTAGACTTAAAGCTGCTGGCGGTTGACGAGGCCCACTGCATCAGCGAGTGGGGACACGATTTCCGACCCGACTACGCCCGATTGGGCTACTTCCGCCGGATGCTGGGCAGCCCGGTGACCATTGCGCTTACGGCGACGGCCACCGACCGGGTCCGCCGCGACATCGTCGAGCAACTCGACCTGCACGACCCGCGGACGTTCATCACAGGGTTCGCCCGGCCGAACCTCTTCCACGAGGTGCAATGCCCCAAGACCGAACGCCAGAAGGCCGACATGCTGATCGAGTTCCTCGGTCAGACACCCGGTTCGGGTATCATCTATACCTCGACCCGCAAGCGGGCCGAAGAGGTTGCCGAGATCGTCGCACAGCAGACCGGCCGCCGCACGGCCGTCTACCACGCCGGATTGCTGCCCGAAGAGCGACGCGCAGCGCAAGAGTCGTTCATGGCCGGCAGGTGCGAGATCGTCGCGGCCACCAACGCCTTCGGCATGGGAATCGACAAGGCCAACGTCCGCTTTGTGGTGCACTACAACCTGCCGGGCACGCTCGAGGCCTATTATCAAGAAGCCGGACGGGCCGGACGTGATGGTGAATCGTCGCGGTGTATGTTGTTGTTCAACGCATCGGACCGCTACATCCAGGAGTATTTCATCGAAAGCGCCTACCCGGCTCGCGAAAACGTGGAAATGGTCTGCGACTACCTCCGCAGCCTCGACGACGACCCGATCGAGCTGACGCAGGCAGAAGTGAAGAAACGGCTTGGCCTGTCGATCGGTGACGATGGGGTAGGTAATTGCGAGCAGCTTCTGGAAACTGCCGGCGTGCTGGAGCGGTTGATTGCCTCGCAGAACATGGCCGCCGTCCGTATCGACAGCGATCTGCCCACGCTGGTCGACCTGCTGCCCAAGCAGGCGAAGGTCCGGCGAAAGGTGATCCAGGCGGTCGAGCGGCTGGTGGGCACGCGCCGCAACGAGTTGATCTATTTCAACCCACGTGACCTGCCGGCCAGTGCCGAACTCGATCAGAGTTCAATCGCCCCTGCACTACGCCAACTGAACAGTCTGGAGTCGTTCACCTACGTGCCGCCGTTTCGGGGTCGGGCGATTCGGATGATCGACCGCGATAGGCCGTTCGAGGAGCTGGAAATCGACTTCGACGCGCTGGAGCGCCGCAAGGCGGCCGAGTACGAAAAGCTCAATCGGGTGGTCCGCTTCGCGTTGAGCGGCGGCTGCCGGCAACAGGAGATACTTCGTTACTTCGGCGAGGAGAAGGCCCAGCCTTGCGGGCACTGCGACAATTGCGGTCGGCATCTTCCCGGCGAGACAGAAGAACGTCCGGCCGCCGGAAGTGACGAAAAGGTGATCGAGGTGGTCCGCATGGTCCTAAGCGGCGTAGCCCGTACCGAAGCCCGCTTCCCCTGCGGCAAAAACCTCATCGCCCAGATGCTCTGCGGGTCCGGCTCCGCCCGAATGACCAAGTTAGGGCTGGATAAGTTGAGCACCTTCGGACTGCTGAAGCGTTTGGCCCAGCCGGAGGTCGTTATGCTGATCGACGGCCTGATTGCCGCCGGTTGCCTCAGGCAGGTCGACTTGGAGGGATTGGAGCAATTCCGGCCGGTCGTGCAACTCACGGATTTCGGGTCCGAGGTAATGAGAGGTAAGGCCGAGCTAGAGGTTGAGCTGCCGATCCCGGTGTATCTGTTGCAGAAAATCCACGGCGACAGACCGTCTGCGATGGTCGCCACTGCACACGCGGAGACCGAGGCGGGCGAACTGCCCGAGGCCGATCCGCAGTTGCTTGCGGCGCTAAAGCAATGGCGTCGCGAAAAGGGCTCCGAAGCCGGAGTTCCGCTCTACCAGATTCTCTCGAACAAGACGTTGGAGGAGTTGGCCCGGTGGCGTCCCGATTCGTCGGAAGCGTTGCTGGCAATCAACGGGATCGGCCCAGCCAAGCTGTCGCGGTACGGAGAGGCCCTGCTGGCGATAGTGGCCGAGGGCAGAGGAATCCCTCTCCCCTCGGGAGAGGGTCGGGGTGAGGAAACAGAGCAGGCTCCCGGCACGGCTCAGCCGTCACATTACTGGACGTGGCGGCTGCTTTCGGCCGGGTTCTCGCCGGACGAGTGCGCGGCGATCCGCGGACTCCAGCGCGAGGTGGTCCTGGACCACGCGCTGCGTGCGGCCGAGGGGGGCTGGACGGTCCGGGCCCAGTGGTGCCTTTCGCCCAAGTTGTTGGCCGCCCTGGAAGCGGTCCTCGGCAGCGAGAGCCCCGAGCAAATCCGGCCGTTGATACCCCAATTGCCAGAGGGCACCCGCTACGAAGAAGTCCAGTTGTTCCTGAAGTGCCGCCGGCAGCCGCCGGGGGTCGAATAGTCCGCATCAATGGGTACAATTAGAGTCTTGCGTCGCAACTTTTGCGCGCCGTGCGCGCATGTTTGTTGATACGAAAGTTGTTGCTGGATAAGGACTTAGGGTTCAGGGTTCAGGGTTCAGGATTCTTGTGTGTAATCGAATACGGTTGGAAGCAAAATCCTGAATCCTGAACCCTGAACCCTTGACAACTTTGGTTGCGGCCGCAGGCCGCATTATACAATAGTTCCGACCATAAAGCCGCAACTGGTGGTCGCGATTATTTGTGGGTTACTGGTTCGTCGTTGCTTTGTGATGCGCGACCAACGGTCGCGGCTTTGTGACATAGGAGACAGGACGTCAATGGATAGTCAGCATGAGAAGAAATCGCCGTCACGGGAAAAGTCCGGACCAAAGCAGCGCACCAATACATCCACACTGTGGATGTTGCTGGTCCTGGCGCTAGTGATCGGCTTCCTGTGGTTCAGCAGCAGTGGTGACAGCCGCTCGGAGATCAGCTACGGGATGTTCCGTCGCGAGTTGGACTGGGACAACGTGATCGAGGCCGAAGTCCAGGGCTCGCAGATACACGGTGAGTTCCACGTATCTCCGGTCGACCCCAGCGGCAGGAAGGACAAGGACGGCAAGGCGCTGCGGCTTATGAAAAAGTTCAAGACCACCCTGCCGCCATACCCACAGGTCGATCGAAGGCTCGACGAGATGCTGCTGGCAAAGCTTGATGACAACTACAAGGCCACGCCGGAGCCCGACAACACGGGCAAGGTGTTAATGATCTACGTGCTGGTGACCGTGGCGTTGTTCGCCGGCGTGTGGTTCTTGTTCCGCCACGCCCGTGACCAGTTCATGGGCGGTATGCTCTCGGGCTTCAGCAAGAGCCCCGCCCGGCGATACGAGTTGGGGGACAAACCGGTCACCTTCGACGATGTGGCCGGGCTGCAACAGGTCAAGCACGAGTTGGAAGAAGTCGTCGAGTTCCTGAAGAACCCCGAAAAGTTCCAGCGGCTCGGCGGCCGGGTACCCAAGGGGATCCTGCTGATGGGCCCGCCGGGAACCGGCAAAACACTGCTCGGGCGTGCGGTGGCCGGCGAGGCCGACGTGCCGTTCTTCTCCGTCAACGGGTCGGAGTTTATCCAGATGTTCGTGGGCGTGGGTGCCAGCCGGGTCCGCGACCTTTTCGCCACCGCCAAGAATAACGCTCCTTCGATACTGTTCATCGACGAACTCGACGCGGTCGGCCGGCACCCCGGCGCCGGACTGGGCGGCGGACACGACGAACGCGAACAGACGCTTAACCAGATCCTGAGCGAGATGGACGGGTTCCTGCAAACCGAGTCGGTCATCGTGATGGCCGCCACCAATCGACCTGACATACTCGATCCGGCCTTGCTCCGACCAGGAAGATTCGATCGGCACATTACCGTCGACCGGCCCAATCTAAAGGCACGCCTGGCTATCTTCGAGGTCCATTGCCGCGAAGTCCCCCTGGCCCTCGACGTCGATCTGGAACGGATGGCCGCCGGATCGGTCGGGCTGACCGGCGCCGATATCCGCAACCTGGTCAATGAAGCGGCGCTCTGGGCCAGCCGGCATGACAAGGATTTCGTCGACATGGCCGACTTCGAGTACGCCCGGGACAAGGTCCTGATGGGCGCCAAACGGGAGGAAGTGCTCTCGGGCAAGGAGAAGTTGGTGACGGCCTACCACGAGTCGGGCCATGCGATTCTGGCCTGGCTGGTGCCGGCCGGCGACCGGGTGCACAAGATATCCATCATCCCCCGCGGCCGGGCACTTGGCGGCACCCAACTGCTGCCAGAGGAAGACCGGCTGAACATCAGCGAAGGTGAACTGCACTCGCGGCTGCTGTTCCTGCTCGGCGGACGGGCGGCTGAAAAACTCGTATTCGACGAGTACAGCGCAGGCGCTGAAGACGACCTGACTAAAGCCACACAACTCGCCCGGCGCATGGTCACACACTGGGGTATGAGCGAGCGGCTAGGCCCGGTGGCGTTTCGCGACGGCGAGGAGCATCCCTTCCTGGGCAAGGAGATGGCCGAGCCACGCCGGTTCAGCGAACACACGGCTCAGGTCATCGACGAAGAAGTCGTCCGCATGCTCACCGAGGCATCCGACCGGGCACGCAAAATGCTCACACAACACCGTGATAAACTAGAGACCCTGGCCGGCGCCTTGGAACAAGAAGAAACGCTCGACGAACCAGACATCGAAGACCTGATCGGCCCGCCCGCATACCAGAAGACCAAAACGGAACAAGAGTGAAAGCGTCTTTTTCACCGGACAAATGCTTGGCAGCGTGATTCGGTTTCCGCCATTAGCAGTTTCACCCGCCCGGAGAAATAACGCAAATCGGCCTCGGTAATGTGGTAGCCCGGATCGTAGCGCCCGCCGATGTAGGCATAGTCGAAGTTGTTGAAGCGATCTTCGGCCTCTTTCGTTGCCCGGGGAAAGAAGTCAGGCAGGTCGGGAATGACTTCGTGGATCGCGTTGTCGTACCAATCGAGACGATGATTGTAGGGTGTGTAGTTGGTGTAGACGAGCAGCAAGGCCTTGTACGCCGATTCAGCGGCTTGCTGGAGGCTAAATGCGGCCAACGCGAGTTCATTTTCTCCAAATTGAAAACGAAATGTTTTCCAGAAACCTTGTGACCTTCCAAACCAATGGTCGAAATGCTCCTGGGCGGCTTCCTTCCTTTCCTCGGGCGTCAGCCTTTCACGGATCGTCGGCACGAAGACGCCCGAATCGAACAGCGCGACGCCTTCCACAAAGACGTCGTTGAAGAAGTAGTGCTGCTTCTTCAGACTCTTCGCGAGATACCATCGGTCGTGAACGATCACTCGTGGATAAGCCGAGAGCCCCAGCGCTTTAAGGCGCTGATCCACCACCGCCCAGATATGCCCGTTGCGCACGGTGTCCTTTTCGGTCGTTACAACGAGAACGTCGTAGTCTGAGGCCGCGCCCGACTTTCGATCCGGCGCGAGGTCCTTTTCTTCCTTGTAGTCGCCGCGCGCATAGGAGCCGTACAAGACGACCATTTCCACGTCGTCGCACGTCTGGCGAATCGTCTCGGTCAGCCGACGCAAGTCCTCCCGTTTGCGATTTGGTAGATGTTCCAATGTGTTTTTCATTCAAGTCGGGCCTCCTTGCGGAGTTCTTCTTCGCTCAAGTCGAAGGTGTCCACGCCATAATCGGCTAGTTTCGACAAGAACACCACCCGCGGCACCCCGGCCAAGGAAGCCGCGGCGCCGGAGGAAAGCCTGCCCAACTCGAACAGCTTAACTGCAGCCGCCATCCGCAATGCCTCAGCAACCCCTTCCGCCGGCAACTTCAAGGCCAGCACCGTTTCGTCGGGTATCTCAAGAGTGATTCGGTTCATTACAGGATCCTCCTTATATCCGAGTCCGAGTCAAACTGATGGGCTGTGCCCACCAATTCCTGATTCCATTATATTATATATTATATCCTGTTCTCCGTGTCCTCCGTGCTTCAGTGGTACGTTTCCAGCTTTTTCCTCACGTCCAAAGATCCCGGTCAAGCATCCGGTAGTTGATCGCCTCGTTCAGGTGTGCCGGCTGGATGGCTTCGCTCTGGTCGAGGTCGGCGATGGTTCGGGCCAGGCGGAGAATCTTGTCGTGTGCCCGGGCGGAAAGGCCCAACTCGGCCATCGAAGCCTTTAGCATGTTGCGACATTCATCGTCTAGGCGGCAGAATTGTCGCGTCTGCCGGTGCGTCATGTCGCCGTTGTGCCGGGTGGCGCTGCCGTCGAACCGGGCCGCTTGCGTCCGCCGGGCGGAAACCACCTGCTCTCGCATCTCGGCACTCGACGTGCCGGGAACACCACCCGATAGGTCGCGAAACGGCACCGACGGCACCTCGATGTGAATGTCGATCCGGTCCAACAGCGGCCCGCTGATCTTCGACATGTATCGCTCGATCTGCGGCGGCGTGCAGTGACAACTCCGACGCGGGTCGCCCCGATAGCCGCACGGGCACGGATTCAAAGCGGCGATCAACATGAAGTTGGCCGGAAACGACGTGCTGCTTAGCGCCCGGGAAATCGTCACCGTACCGTCTTCCAGCGGCTGCCGAAGCACTTCCAGCGTCTGCCGGTTGAACTCGGGCAGCTCGTCGAGGAACAGCACGCCGTTATGCGCCAGGCTGATCTCGCCCGGCCCGGGGATCGAACCGCCGCCGACCAGGCCCGCACTACTGATCGTGTGGTGTGGCGAACGAAACGGGCGCACGGCCAACAGCGGCTGGCCCGGCTTCAACCGCCCGACCGCGCTATAGATGCGTGTAGTTTCGATCGACTCACCTGGCGTCAGGTCGGGCATAATGGTGGGCACCCGCTTGGCCAACATTGTCTTGCCCGAGCCGGGCGGACCGATCATCAGGATGTTATGCCCGCCGGACGCCGCAACGGTCAGCGCCCGCTTACCCATCTCCTGGCCACGCACGTCGGAGAAATCGGCGTCGTAGGTAGACAGCTCACGGAACAGGTCGTCGAGCCGCGATGGGGTCGGCTCAATCTCGATCTGGCCGGTGAAGAACGCCACGGCCTGGGCAAGACTCGAGACGGGGATCACATCGATCCCTTCGACGACTGCCGCCTCAGCCGCGCTCTGGCTAGGCACCAGCATGCCCTCTAAACCCGCCTGGTCCGCCGCGGCCATGGCCATCGACAGGGCCCCTTTTGTCGGCCGCGTACCGCCGTCCAGCGCCAGCTCGCCGACCGCCGCATAGCGGTCGAACAGCTCCGAGTCGATCTGCCCACTGCCGGCCAGTATCCCCAGCGTAATCGGCAGATCGAACGAGGCGGCCTGTTTTGGCAACTCTGCCGGTGCCAGGTTAATCACCACGCGGTTTTGCGGCCGCTGGAACCCGGAATTGACAATCGCCCGCTCGACCCGATGCGTACTCTCCTTGACGGCCGCCTCGGGCAGCCCGACTAAGATGGTCTTCGGCAGCCCGCTGGGCGAGACGTCCACCTCCACCTCGACCGGCAAAGCGTCGATCCCCAGCAACGAAAAGGTCTTCAACTTCGCCAGCATCCGCGTATCCGACTCTCCGAGGGAGGGTTAGAGTGAGGGCCTGCGAGAAATGAATGCACAAGTCTACTTTGTTTATCGTAGCAAGTGGGTGCCGGAGGTGCAAGAGACCGCAAAGAAGGGAAGCCAAATGAACCGAACACTACTCGCGCTGCTGGTAGTCGTTGCGGCCGGACCCGGCGCATGGTCGCCAAGGACGCGTGGTGAGGTGTAAGCTTGACATAAGCCATGCTTATGATAAGATGCGCTTATGAACATCGAGCAAGATGATGCGTGAAGCGGAAGTAGCCGTCACCTTTCAGCCGCAGGGCAAAACCGTTTACGTGCTGGAGGGCACCCGACTGATGGAAGCGGCCGCCGGGGCCGGCGTTGTGCTGGACCAGCCGTGCGGCGGTGCGGGCGTGTGCGGAAAATGCCGTGTGACGGTTTCAGGTGGGGCCTGTGAGCCGACCCCGGCGGAACGCGAAGTCTTCTCCGCAGAGCAGCTTGATGCGGGATTCCGCCTGGCCTGCCAGTCGTCGGTGTGCGGGCCGATGACCGTGGAAGTCCCGCAGACCTCGCTGCTGGCCGCGCATCACAAAATCCTCGCCCGGGCCAAAGAGGAAGGAACTGCCCAACTGGCCGGAGGACCGGCGGTTCGCAAGCAGTACGTTGAACTGCCGCTGCCCACCCGGGGCGATGATCGGCCGGACCTGGTCCGCCTGGAAGATGCCGTGGGGCACTTCGAAATCGACTTGGAGCTGCTGCGGAATCTTCCCGCCCGGCTCCGCGAAACGGACTTCTGCGGCACCACCGTCATGAGCGATCACCACCTGATCGATTTTGAACCGGGCAACACCGAGGCAGAGACCTTCGCGGTTGCCGTAGACCTTGGCACGACGACCCTAGTGGCCGTATTGCTGGACCTGAGAACCGGGGACGAGTTGGCTGTTGTCTCGCGTCTGAATCCGCAGACTCGCTTCGGCGACGACGTCCTCTCGCGGATCTTGCACGCCGGGCAAGGGCCCGACGGCCTTGCGGAACTCCACGAGGCGATCACCGAGGCCGTCGACGCAATGATCGGTGAGCTGGTCACCGCGGCCGGCATCCGCCGGGAGCGAATCTACGAGTTGACCTTCTCCGGCAATACCACTATGCAGCAAATACTCTGCCGCATTGATCCCAGGTCGCTCGGAGAGGTGCCGTTTGTGCCCGCCGGCGGACGCGGCCTGTTGCTCGAGGCGGCCAGGCTGGGGCTCCAGGTCCACCGGCGAGCAAGGGTCTACGTCTTGCCGGTGATCGGTGGATTCGTCGGCGGCGATACGGTAGCGGGCATCCTGGCCACCGGGCTGACCGAGGCCGCAGGGCCCACCTTGTTTGTCGACATCGGCACCAACGGCGAGATCGTGCTATTTGCCGAGGGGAAGCTTTCGGCCGCATCGACCGCCGCCGGGCCCGCCTTCGAGGGTGCGCGAATCTCGCACGGCATGCGCGGCAGCAGCGGGGCAATCGAAAAGGTCGTGGTCGACGGCCGCCTGCGGACCAACGTGATCGGCGACGTTGCACCGGTCGGGCTGTGTGGGTCCGCCCTGATCGACGTGGCCGCCGAACTGCTACGCTACAAACTGCTCACACCACGAGGACATCTGCTGACCCCCGACAAGTTGCCCAACCAACTGCCGGCGGACCTGGTGAAGCGCGTGGTGCTGCACGACGGGCAGGCGGCGTTTCTGCTGGCGCCGGAAACTGAATCGGGCACGGGAAAACCGATCGTGCTGACCCAACATGACCTGCGCGAGCTGCAACTGGCCAGCGGCGCGATTCGCGCTGGTATCCTCATCCTACTGCAACGCGCCGGACTCGAACCGGCCGACCTGGAAGGGGTGCTGATTGCCGGCGGGTTCGGCAACTTCATTCGCCGCAGCAACGCGCAGCGGATCGGACTGCTGCCCTCCAAGATCGAGCATCATCGGATTCGCTACCAGGGGAACACCTCGCTTGCCGGTGCCCGACTGGTAGCCATCTCGCAAGAGGCCCGGCGCATGGCGGAAGACCTTGCCCATCGCACCGAGCACGTCGATCTATCGACCCACGCCGATTTCCAGATGACCTTCGCCGACGCGATGATCTTCCCGCAGGACTGATACGACAGGAGAATCGCCGCGTGGACGCGGCGGCTAAACGAACGCGCCTACTCCGCGCCCTGGCCCGATTCTTCCCCTGCTGCTTCCGTTTCTTTCTTCTTGGCC